>JANNFJ010000747.1:0-3322 GCA_031379725.1 Calothrix sp. OTE_75_metabat_31 | reverse complement strand
GCCACAGCAGTGGACAAGTTAATTGAGGCTGGTTATAAATTAGTGGTTAAAAAGAAAGGTAAGGTCGTCTTTACAATTAATCCACCAATTAAAGAAGCAAAGAAATTGGTGGAAGAAGATTTGAGCTATTTACTTGAAGACGAAACTTTATTTACCAAAATTAACGAAACCAATTATGACCCCTACGACTATTCTAGTGTCCCAAAATCAGGAGAAGATAACCCAATACCCGCAGTTCGACTTGGTTATCGAGAATGCTGAAGATAACACCAAAGTCTTGCGTGTCCCAGCTTTAGTCGATACTGGTTATCAAGGCTATGTATTAATCAGCGAAACCGTGGCTAAAAAACTGAAGCTCAAGAGATTAAAAAACATTACCCAGAAAGTTAAGAATGCTGATGAGGGGAAAACCGAGAATAAAGTGGCTATTGCTTGGATAGAGTTTCTATCTTTAGACGCACCAAATTCACGCCGAAAAATTCCTTGTGTCATAAAAGATATGCAAGACACTTGTGTACTGGGTAGTAAAATGCTGGCTAAATTTGCCAAAGATAATCAGGCACATTTAGTTTTCAATTATTTACAAGACAAAATTCAATTTATCAGTGCCTAAAGGAGTATTTGAATGCTAAGACTAAACAATTTATTTACCCTCTCCTTCGCCATAAGTTCAACACTGGCAATTACAGTATCAGTATCATTGCCTACTAAGGCTGAAAATAGTAATGCTACCAATGCCGATAACCCTGCCAAGTCTGCCAAAAATAATTCCACAAATAACCCCCTAAATAAATCAAACAAGAAAAATGTTCTCCAAGAAATTAAGGAGCAATATTCTAAATTGGAGCAATCAGTAAAGCAACCAATTCAAGAATCTATCCAAGAACAAATTCAACAACCAATCCAAAATCTGACTAATGACATTAATCAGGGTATTCAAGGAATAACCAAGGAAATTCAAACCCAGATTGACAGTGCCATTGATAAAAGCATAGGTGCTTTAGGTATTCCCGACATTACGAAAGCAGGGGAAGAAATTAAAGACATTATCGCTGGCACGCCAACAGATATATTACGAGTTGACACCCATATTCAAGGCAAGAATGCGGAACAAACTTTCCATCAACAGCAAACAATCAGTCAATCTGGGGACATATTAGGACTAGAGGGACAGCAGAAAATGAAGCACGAAACTGAAGCTACACAGAAGGCGATGGAGATTGCTTTAAGTAGTGGGGAGAATGCTCAAAGCGATACTGTAACTCAAGATGTAATGAAAAAAATTGCCCTGCAAAATGCTCAGACTGCGACGGTTCTGCAATCAATGCAAACCTCGCTTCAAGAGCAAAATAAGCTAACTGCCACTGCCAATGTCAATTTAAGCGATATTTCCCAAAATTTATCTACCGAACAATCCAGAAAGCAAAATGAGGAACAGGGAATAACTAATGCAATTTATAGAAATGCCGCTTTGGCAGACGGATTTTGGAGTAGTAAGCACGAGCCTAACAATCCTT
This sequence comes from Calothrix sp. OTE_75_metabat_31, assembly GCA_031379725.1. Lineage (GTDB taxonomy): Bacteria > Cyanobacteriota > Cyanobacteriia > Cyanobacteriales > Nostocaceae > JANNFJ01. The sequence continues at coordinate 1,805 of JANNFJ010000747.1, read as the reverse complement.
AGTAAGACTTACCCGCTCATCATTAATAAGTTTTACCTGTTAGCTGAAAGTTCCAACATAATGACTAATGCCGCCGCAATAGCCGAACTTGCCAAGAATGCTGGCAAATTATCAGTTGAAGCTTTTAATGGTAATTGGGTCGAACTAGGAGCGGGTAAAAGCTATATCTTCCTAGCTACGGTCAAGGTGTCGCTAGGCTTTGCCACCATTCTGGTCACTGTTTGGGCAGTACCGTTTTTCAATACCATAATCAAGGAGGGTTACTCAGAAAAAACCATTAATCAGCTGATTTACCCTCTGCTGGTGGTCTTGATGCTTGCTATTAACAATGGGTCTTTACTGTCTAGTACAAGCCTTCTGTTTCGCAACACAGCTAATTATGTCAATTACCAAATTTTGGAAACAACTGTTAACGGTATTGTTCTTGAGCAGGCAATTCGACAGTCCAACCTAAACTCTGCTTACAAGCAAATCTTGAGTAACAAAGTCACAGAATGTAGGTCACAATCGTCAATAGAAAAAAATCAAAATGGGGTGGATTTACAAACTACTTGCATTGATAATGCGATTATAGAGGTTGCAAAATCAGCCGAAGATGATAAGGCTCGCAATCAAGCCAGTGGGTATAGTTTAAATATTCTTGATGGTTTCAACAAACTAGCTACGGATATTAAGGGTAGTGCAGAAGCCATTGCCAAATTACCCGCTCAATACACCAATTTCGCCGTGCAGGGAGCTTTATTAGTTATCTTCCCGACCATGCAGATGGGCTTTATCTTCTTGATAGAAATCGCGTCTCTAATTAATGCCTATATCGCTCCGATTTTTGTAGCCGTTTCGCTCATTCCAGGGCAAGGCAAGCTAATCCATGTTTGGCTTTCTGGTTGGCTGGGTCTGGGTTTGGTCAAAGTATCCTACACCCTGATTATCGGTATAGCTACAAGCTCCATAGTTAATGTTGATGATGCCAATCCGTTACTTCTGCCTTTAATGCTAGGGGTTTTATCGCCAATCTTAGCCCTTGCGATCGCTAGTGGCGGGGGAATGGCTTTGTTCAGTGGCTTGGCTGGGGTAGCTGGCGGGAGTTTGCGCTTTCTGATTACCGCTGCAATCTTGAAAGGTAGGGGTGGTGCAGGGGTTGCCAACGCCACGAGGGCTGAGGCACTAAATCGCACTAGAAGGTGATAATTATGAGTTGGCTTAACCGTAGGGATACTAGCCTATTACCGTTTTTCGTAGTTGTCACCGCCCTTGTACAGGGGGTTTTACTGGTAACAGTGGTCATCACTTTCGGGAAGATTGACAGAATTGCTACTTCTAAAACCCCTAATTTGATTGAGTTGCAAGACGGCACAATCGCCAGGGCTTCCCCTCTCCCTCCCGATGAGCGATCGCCTCAAGCTATTACTACCGTTGTTGGCAAGGCGATGGTAACTTTGATGAGTAGGAACGGGGAGCAAACTACAACTTCAACTTCATTTGGTTCATTAGGTTCACCGAGTTTATCCGATTCATCAAGTGTATCTGGTTCAGATGCGGGAAAGGGAAATATTGAGGCAATACTCAAACCGCGATTAGACACAGGCGTACAGGCAGGAGAGCGCAAAGTAACAACAGCTACTTGGGCAGTTAGTTTTGTACTGTCGGAAGATTTTCGAGCCACATTTCTTAGCGAACTTGCCAAACTTACGCCCTCAGAGGTATTTACAGGCAGAACTCAAACCCTGTTATTAGTTCGCCACCTTTCCCAGCCACAGAAAATAGGAAACGGGAAATGGAAATTGGATATGGTCGCTAGTTTAGTG
>JANNFJ010000732.1:0-5452 GCA_031379725.1 Calothrix sp. OTE_75_metabat_31 | reverse complement strand
CCTCCGATTACGAGAACGGCGGTTTTAGTTGCTTGGGGTGTCGTCATTTCCAGCCATTTTGCCTTTAATTGGCGCATTGTGTTTCTCCTGTCAACAACTTCAGGTGAATAAAGCTTTTGAAAGTTATTTAAGCCTGTTTTTCGGCTTTACTGGTTGAAGGGGACGCTAAAAATGAAGTGATAACTGGCAGAAAATGCCACCTAATTTAAACTTCGCATTCCCAACGCCAAAGCGTCGGAATGCAGTATTTACGTCCTGTTTTGTAACTCCTAAGCCAGAAATGCTATTCACCTGTCTACTTTGTCCAGACGCAAAATCCTGCTTGGGGGAAAGCATATCTTGACTTTTGTTGATTCTGGAACTAGCTCTTTGGTATCGAGCTTGCGTTGTTAACCTAGTTAATTTATTAAATTAGATGTAGATGTGACAATATTTAAACATAAATTAAGTAATTAGAAAAACTTTTGTGTTTGTCTCGAATCCAAGATTTCCAGTACTTTCAAAAAACTCCACAAGACACGAGCTGGTGTTTTACAGAACATCGTCTTCTGTTTTTTCGACATTCCAACTTGACATCCAACTTAAACAATAGTGTCCTCGAATACGAAATACTGTGCGCTTTGATATAGTTACGCTGTTTCCTGACTGTTTTACTTCAGTTCTAAGTTCGGGACTGTTGGGTAAAGCCTTAGCCAAGCAGATTGCCGAAGTGCATCTGGTTAACCCACGGGACTTTACCACCGACAAGCATCATAAGGTCGATGACGAACCATACGGCGGCGGGGTGGGAATGCTGATGAAGCCCGAACCGATTTTTGCTGCTGTTGAGTCGCTGCCAATTTTACCGCGAAGAGAGGTGATTTTAATGAGTCCACAAGGACAAACTATTAACCAACCTTTGTTCCGTGAGTTGGTAGTAAATTACGACCAATTAGTTGTCATTTGCGGACATTACGAGGGTGTAGACGAACGGGTGTTAGAAATTGTTACTCGTGAGGTTTCATTGGGCGATTTTGTTTTGACAGGTGGCGAGATTCCGGCGATGGCTTTGATTAACGGGGTGACTCGCCTGATTCCTGGTACTGTCGGTAAGGCTGAATCGTTAAAATCGGAGAGTTTTGAGGAAGGTTTACTCGACTATCCCCAATATACTCGTCCTGCTAATTTCCGTGGTTGGAAAGTTCCGGATGTGCTTTTGAGTGGCAATCATGCGGAGATTTCTAAGTGGCGATTGCAGCAACAAATAGAACGTACTCGTTTACGCCGTCCTGATTTGTTGGATGATGATTGTGGGGTGTAGGGGGAGTGTGGGGTGGGATAGTAGTGGGAGTGTGGGGTGGGATAGTAGTGGGAGTGTGGGGTGGGGTGGGGCGGGTTTATGGAGATTTTTCGTTATCCAATAAGTCTAGTCGTTAACCCGCCCTTACAGTCTTAGCTTTTCTTCATCCAGTCTCCTCTGCCCCCTCTCCTCTTCCCCCTCTCCCCCTTTCCCCCTCTCTCCCCCTCTTCCCCTATGACTATTCGCATTGGTAACGGTTACGATATTCACCGCTTGACGACTGGAAGACGGTTGATTCTGGGTGGTGTGGAAATTGAACACGAATTTGGTTTACTCGGACATAGCGATGCTGATGTTCTTACTCACGCGATAATGGACGCGATGTTAGGTGCTTTGTCGCTAGGAGATATTGGGCATTATTTTCCCCCAACTGACCCAAAGTGGGCTGGTGCTGATAGTTTGGTGCTGCTGAGTCAGGTTAATCAATTGGTATGCTCAAGCAATTGGCAAATTGGTAATATTGATACGGTTGTGGTGGCTGAACGTCCTAAGTTAAAACCCCATATCGAGAAAATGCGCGAAAAAATCGCGGGTGTTTTAGGGTTAGAACCTAATCAAGTTGGTGTGAAAGCGACTACAAATGAAAAATTAGGCCCCGTTGGGCGTGAAGAAGGTATTTGTGCTTATGCGGTGGTTTTATTAGTTAGTACTGGGTAATAAGTAATGCTTCATATTTGTTTACTTGAAGGGCAAAGGCTTTTTGCAAATCAGGATTAATAGCCTACACAACGATTTTTCGCTATCCCACGGTACTGTAGGGGCACGATATCATCGTGCCCTTGGTTATGAATCAAGGCTAATATCCCATATTTTTCGCTATCCTACGGTACTGTAGGGGCACGATACCATCGTGCCCTTAGTTGCTAATCAAGGTTAATATCCCCATAATAATTTTCGCTATCCGGTCGGTATTGTCGGGGCACGATATATCGATGCCCCTACGAGGCATTTCTAGGAAAACGATGAGTATTAATTTTTATTTGCGCCTTGTATTTTTTGAGAAGTTGAGGTTTTGGACACCACAATTTTTTAGATAGGATTGTTATATAAGAATCAACCGGGAAGTACAATATCAAACTTCATGCGGTTTCATAGCGCAATCAAGCAGTCTGAATTAACTTCAACTCCTTACCACATTTTATGCAAGATTGGATAGAAACTAAGGATGATTATTTAGATACCCCTAATCCACGTCTTCCGGATAGGGAACATTTTGCGGTATTGTTAACAAACTTGGGAAATATAGAACTTCCTGATTTTGTAGCGATGGATAAAGATGGACGTGCCATCCTTGCTGCCCAAGTGATAGGACATCCTCATAACTTTAAAGATGCCAATAGTAGAAAATATGCTCTTTTAAGACTGATTGATGTCTTAGAATTTGCAACAAAAAACTTAATTCCTTTTGCAATGCTTATCGATCGGGAAAATATCGAATTTTTCCGTTGGGATGGTCATGATTTATCTGATCCGATTTTAAGTTTGAATACGGCGGATGTTCTGAGTCATTACTCGCCTAAATTTAAGGAGAAAAAAGAAATATATAAGACTTATCTTACCGGATTCACAGAGTCTTGGTTGCACGATTTAGCATCGCATTGGAATTCGGAAACACCACCGTATAATAAAGAAATGGAAGAAATTGGCTTTTTAAAGTTAATTGAAGGTGGAACTACTAGAACTTATTACTAACTGTTGGCTGTGATATTGTACGTCGAAACCAATCTAATAATGGGTATTGCCAAAGGACGGGATGTTGAAGCAGAAAATTTACTGATCGATACACCAACGTCTGTTTCTATAGTAATCCCTAGCATTTGTTTTTTTGAAGCTAAAATGACATTGATACAAGAGGAAAAATATAATAAAGTATTTTTTGATAGTTTAAATATGCAAATAAATGAGGCAAAGCGGGATATAACTTCAGAAAACGCTCGGTTATTATATGCAAGACTTGAGCAGTCATGAGCTAGTTTCCAAGACCGAATTGATGATACTAAGCAACGCTTTAATTTTGCTTATAACCAGCTTGTAACTAAAGCTGAAGAAATACCACTTCAACTTGCGGCAATTCAAGATGGTTTGCAAAGAAATGTTTTGCAAGAAAAACACTTAATAGACAAAATTATCTTAGAGTGTATAATTCGACATGCCCGTTTGCATCCCGATGAGACGAAAGTCTTTTTAAGCTCCAATTCTCAGGAATTTGGCAAGCCTGAAGTCAGCGCTCTTTTTAGAGATACTGGTATCCTCTATTTCAGTAAAACTCAGAACTTTATAGGCTGGTTACAGTCTCAATAAATTTGATGGTAAAGAACCCCGAATATAAACTTTATGAATTTTAATATTTCGACGCAATTATTTAAATTTAAACTAAAACGCGGTTGGATTGTGGCATTAGTGGGAGTACTTATAGCAGTTAGTCTCAATGCTTGTAACCCAGCAGGGTTAAAAACGAATGCAGCAAAACCTAATCAAATAGTGCTGAGTATACTTAGCGACCCCAAAACTTTTAATTATGCCCTAAGTAACGAGTCTCCGAATATATTCGGGTGGACGTTTGCGGGACTGATAACTGAAGACCCATTTACAGGGGAAATCGAGCCAGATTTAGCCGAGTCGTGGGAAATTTCCGAAGATAAACTCAAAATCGTTTTTAAGCTGCGTGAAGGATTGAAATGGTCAGATGGAAAGCCTCTGACTGCTGATGATGTCGTTTTTACATTCAAAGATATTTATCTAAACGAAGCGATTCCTACTGATGCACGGGATGTTCTGCGGGTAGGTGAGCGGGGATTGTTACCTGGAGTACGCAAGCTTGATGAGCGTCGGGTCGAATTTACTACCCCTGAACCTTTTCGACCATTCCTTGGCGTAACTGGATTGCCAATTATGCCTGCTCACGCATTGCGTCAGTACATCACGACAAAAGACGAGGAAGGGAAACCTATTTTTCTTTCAAAGTGGGGTGTTGATACACCTCCCGACCAAATAATTGTCAATGGCCCTTACAAAGTTGAACGTTACAACACCAGCGAACGGATAGTCTTTAGTCGCAACCCTTACTATTGGCGAAAAGATGCAAAAGGGCAACAGCAACCGTATTTAAATAGACTTATTTGGGAAATTGTTGAGTCTACCGACACTTCGCTAATTCAATTTCGTTCGGGTGGACTCGATTCGATTTCTGTCACTCCCGACTATTTCTCGTTGTTGAAATCTCAAGCAGACCAAGCAAAGTTCAAAATATACAACGGTGGTGTCGATGCTAAAACTACATTTATGTTTTTCAACCTCAATAAAGGTAGTCGCAACGGTAAACCACTTCTAGACCCGATTAAGTCCCGGTGGTTTAATAACGTTGGATTTAGGCAAGCAATCGCCTATGCCATTGACCGACAAACAATGGTAAATAACACGTTTCGCGGGTTAGGGGAACTTCAAGACTCTCCAATATATTCCGAAAGTCCCTACTATTTGTCTCCGAAGGAAGGACTCAAAGTTTACAATTATAGCCCCGAACGCGCACGACAATTGCTCACAAAAGCAGGATTTAAATACGACAGTAGAGGGCAATTACTCGATGCAGATGGGAACCGCGTTCGGTTTACGTTACTTACCAACGCAGGAAATAGAATTCGTGAAGCAATGGGGGCACAAATCAAACAAGATTTAGGCAAGATAGGTATTCTGGTTGATTTTAATCCTGTAGCCTGGAGTGCATTCTTAGACAAAATCGATAACTCCCTTGATTGGGATACAGGATTAATTGGGTTCGGTGCTGGATTTGAGCCTAATTCGAGTGCCAACCTCTGGACTCCGGATGGGGGTTCGCATATGTTTAACGTTAAACCACGAGCAGGTGCGAAACCAATTCAAGGACGAGAAGTTGCACCTTGGGAAGCTAAAATTGGTGAACTGTACGTTAAAGCTGCACAGGAGTTTGACGAAACTAAACGTAAAGCAATTTATGGTGAAGCGCAGCAACTCGCTCAGGAAAATGTTCCCTTGATCCATTTAGTAAATCCATACTCGCTGTCAGCTGTACGCGATCGCTTTGAGGGAATTAAGCATTCGGCAACAGGTGGTAGTTTCTGGAATATTCAAGACATC
>JANNFJ010000676.1:0-2505 GCA_031379725.1 Calothrix sp. OTE_75_metabat_31 | reverse complement strand
CCTTGCTACCGTTGTACTTGAGCAACCAGTTATTACGCGCACTTCAAGAGTCAGCAGCCAGCGAACTCGCAGCCCGCATGACCGCGATGAGCAACGCCACTGAAAACGCCGCCGAACTCATCGGCACCTTGACATTAGGTTATAACAAAGCCCGCCAAGCCGCAATTACCCAAGAAATTCTTGAAGTTGTCGGCGGTGCGGAAGCACTGAATTAAAAGGAACCCGTAGGATAGGCATCCTGCCTGTCCTACAAAACTTGCCTGTTCTACAAAACTTTTATGCTCGCGCTCAGGATGCCTACGCTACGTTATATAAAGTTGGCAATTTTGAAATCTTGTATTACAATAAGAATATCTAACACGGGTCTGTAAAGGTTTCGACGGGGTGGCGAACGCTCTTCGTTGATGCAGGTCGAGAGTGAGTCACATCTCGTGAATCAAGACTCAAAACAATAAATGCAAACAACATTGTAAAATTTGCTCGTAAGGATGCCCTAGTAGCAGCCTAAAAACCCCTCAAAGGTTCGAGCGCTTCTAGTTTTGACTCCGTTAAGGATTAGAGGCAAACCCCAACGGATGCACTAACAACTTTTCTCTAGTGGGCTTGTTGGTAAAGATTACATTAGAGCATCCTACCGTTCGGGATAATGAACGATTCCCGCCTTGAGGGTCAGATAGGCTAAACCTGTGAATGATGCGGAAGTAAATACCCATTTCGGACGGCAGTTCGACTCTGCCCAGATCCATAAGTATAATTACTCAATCCACTGTATAATTTAAGTTATACGGTGGATTTTGTTTTATGGGTACTCCGCTAGTTGTTATAACTTGTCAAAATTTAGAGTGTGGCAAAGAATTTACAAAGCCATTAAGTGAATTTAATCGCAGTCAAAAGTTAGGAAGACCGCATTTTTGTTCGTTGAGTTGTCACGCTTTATTTAGAGGTCTTGGAACTTCTAAAGTTACTACCAATAGAACGACCTCGCATTTGAAAGATATTATTAGAATTGATGATTTTTCACCTTTTAGATATCATCTTAAGGTGATGAAGAAGTCTGCTAAACGCAGAAGCTATGAATGTACTGTAGCTGTCTCATTAGCCGATTTGAAGAGTTTATGGGAACAGCAAAAGGGTGTTTGTCCTTACACTGGATGGAATTTGGTGCTTTTACCAAGTACTACAGATTATGAAAATACAACTTTAACAATTAACCGTGCTAGCGTTGATAGAATTGATTCAAGTCAAGGCTATACGCTAGGTAATATTCAATTTGTAGCTGTAATTGCTAATTTTGCAAAGAATGTATTTACAGAAGCAGAGTTAATCAACTTTTGTCATGATGTCTATAATTACAGAATTTTTGGTAAAAATAATTCAGCTTGTGGAAAATTAGAAAATAATATTTGTACAAACTTGCCTTTATTTAATCGTCGTGATGAATATTCACCATATCGTCAGCATTTAAGATTGGCAAGAAGACGAGTAAAGCTAAATGGACGTGAATGTAATATTACTCTTGAATATTTAAAAGCATTGTGGGAAGAACAAGATGGGAAATGTGTTTATACTGGATGGGAATTAGGGAATCTTGAAGCTACAAGTCTTTGGGATAATCATAAATTGCATCCCAAAACAGCAAGTTTGGATAGGATTGATTCAACGCTTGGTTATGTACCTGGGAATGTGCAATTTGTTAGCGTTATGGCAAATTATGCGAAGCGGGATTTTTTAGAATCGCAGCTTTTGGAGTTTTGTAAAGCTGTGTTTGATTTTCGGGTAATAAATTGCAATATAATCAAAAACATGCGTCTTTAATAAATAATAAATTCAGTTATGGTTTCAAAATTTTTTAATACTATTTATATATCTATGATTCTATTTATTGTGTTTGCAATTACTGTCATATATCTAGGAATTTATTGTTTGATTGCCCCTGGAAAGATTAAAACCTTTAGCTGCGATCGCACACCGATAGAGATGCATTGTCAACTAGAAAATTCTGATTGGTGGAAATCAACTATAGAGACATTTGCAGAAAGTGATATTTTAGGTGTAGAGGTTGAGAAAGTACGTGAAGGTGAAGTTTATCAATACTATGTCAATCTTTTAGTTGAGGCTAGCCAGAAGCATCATCTTTTTCCTCATAATTTTGAATTAGACGCAAAGCAAGAAGCCGCAAAAATAAATGATTTTCTTAAAAATTCTCAAGCAGAACTATTAACAATAAGTAAAGACGGGACTATCGTATTTTATGTTATGGGTGGTTTTTGTTTAACTTTTGGGATATTTAGTTTAGGCATTGCAATTTTTTCACTTGTCCGTTATTGGTTTTATACTTAATATTGAGTTGCACTACCCTATAGTCTCTTGTAGGTTGGGTGGAGTGAAACGCAACCCAACACAGTCGCACCACACAACGACTATTTTATTATTACTAATAAATATTCAACCTTAATGAAATATCGTCCGACGCTTCATCATAGCTACATGAGTTCACTCGATTAC
>JANNFJ010000657.1:0-14642 GCA_031379725.1 Calothrix sp. OTE_75_metabat_31 | reverse complement strand
ATCCCAATCATTGACCAAACCACGAGTATCAAACAACTCAGTGGCATCGATACCAGCAGTGGGGCTAGTCATAATATTGCGGATGTGGTCAACAATCGGGTTGCGACCAAGACCGATATTTTGCAGTTTTTCTAAAACGGACGCATCGAGGTTAGTACTAATTTCACGGATTTGGATATTTGCCCGATTGGTAACATCAATATAACCACCACCATATACATCGGCAATATCTGAAATTACCCGACATTGTTCGCTATTAATAATCCCACCAGGTATTCTGATGCGAGATAATATCCCATCTTGGGCATTAGTTCGATAAAATAAACCGGGACAGGCAGATGTAGGTATAGATAAAGATAATTCTGACAGCAAGTTCTTTTACCCCTTCCCCGTGCAACGCAGGGAATAAATGAGAAGTATTCGTTTTGGAAAGCTTTAAATTGGCATTCTGACTCACAAAGCCGAAAAATACTTCGTTATATCAAATTAACAAAGCAACTTTCGGGTTTGATTACAGTTGCGGCACAGTACCGGAATCCCACCGGACTTTCCCAAATCCAAGCTTCCATAATTTACCACAGTTAGGTATACTAGCGATTTTAAATTTACTCTGACCCTGATTGTAGTGTTGGTGTATTATCCAAACGGACGGGCAAGATGCAAGCTCCTACGATTTAGACTTTTTTTATAAACCCTGATTGTAGAATAGGTTTATCATCCAAACGGACAGGCGAGACGCCTATCCTACAATTTATATTTTTTTATGAATACTCTCTCCGGTTTACTGATTAAGTAAAAGTATCATTAAAAACTTTTACCCAATGTAAAAAGTCGAGAATAAATGATATTTATACTTAATTTGATGTTTGTAAGGTATAAATAATTATTTAAATCCCTGATTTTCAACATGGAAACGTCTTCTAAACAGTCTTTCCGACTCACTGCTAAAGGCAAAGTATCATTAAAAACTTTGACTCAAGATAAAAAGTCCAAAATAAATGATATTTATACTTAATTTGACGCTTACCAGGTATAAATAAATAATTCTTTTAACTCTTTATTTTCAGCATAAAAATGCATCAAATTATTATTTTCATTGTTTTTGCAGATAATTGGACGCTATTTTATTGTTTACCTGAATGCAAAATATAAGCTATGGGGTATTTTGTATTTTATTTTCCTTTGATATGACAAACAAGTGGCTATCTGTTGTTGGTATTGGTGAAGATGGATTATCGGGGTTAAATGCAGTTGCACTTTCTCTAATTAATAATGCTGCGGTTATTTTTGGAGGAAGTCGTCATTTGGCAATCCTCCCAAAGACAGATTTGGTAGAAAAACTGGTTTGGAAGTCACCCATCACTGCTTCGATTGCAGAAATTCTCAACCTCCGAGAAAAACAAGTTTGCGTGTTAGCGAGTGGAGACCCCATGTGTTTCGGGATTGGTGTAACGCTAACAAAACAAATTCCCCTCCAAGAAATGATAATTATCCCCGCACCATCAGCATTTAGTCTTGCTTGCAGTCGATTGGGATGGTCTTTAACAGAAGTCGAAATTTTGAGTTTGTGCAGTCGTCCTGCTGCTTTAGTTGAATCTTACATATATCCAGGAGCAAAGTTATTGATTTTGAGTGAAGGGAAAAATACACCTGCTGTTGTCGCCGATATTTTAACCAAACGTGGTTTTGGTCAAAGCAAAATTACTGTCTTAGAACGGATGGGTGGAGATTACGAACGTCTGATTGAGGTTACAACGACGGACATAAATAATGAAGAATTTGCTGATTTGAACGTTGTTGCCGTTGATTGTATTGCCGCAGGAATTATGGCTTTACCGAGATTACCAGGATTGCCAGATATAGCCTACCATCACGACGGACAATTAACCAAGCGTGAAGTTCGAGCAATAACCCTAACAGCACTCGCACCAATTCCCGGACAATTACTTTGGGATATTGGTGCTGGTTGCGGTTCAATCTCGATTGAGTGGATGCGATCGCATTCTCGATGTCGTGCGATTGCCATTGAACAAAACCCCTCCCGATTAAAGTATATTGCTGACAATGCTTTTACATTAGGTACACCAAATCTCCAAATCATCGAAGGAACAGCTGCATCGGTTTTAAACGACCTACCCCAACCCGATGCAATCTTTATTGGTGGAGGAGTAACAGCAACCGGATTATTCGAGGTTTGCTGGCAAGCTTTGAAACCGGGGGGACGTATGGTTGCCAATGTCGTCACCATTGAAGGTGAACAAAAGTTATTTCAATGGCAGGAATTAGTCGGTGGAGAGTTGACCCGAATTGCCATTCAACGTGCCCAGCCGATTGGTAAATTTCTCGGATGGAAAGCTATGGCACCTGTAACGCAATGGGTAGTAGTGAAACCTTAAACAAAACCTTAATCAAATAAGAATTTTTTCTTTTACATTTTCCCTTTCCGCCTTAACTGCTAACAGATAAGTTAAAATAGACGTATTGTCTGGAGAAAGGATTTCCCCAATGCCGTCTCCGTTTCCGGGAATAGACCCATATTTAGAACAATCTGCCTTTTGGTCATCGTTTCATAGCCGTTTAATTGTGGCGATTGCTGACTACATTGCACCGCAAATCATGCCAAAGTACTATATTGAAGTAGAAACACGGACATATTCCCAGAGTGCAGACAGTGAATTGTTGATCGGAATTCCTGATGCGGTGGTGTTTTCTTCAGTGGGTAAGTTTGCGCTTCCCCAAAATACAGTAGATGATACTTCAAACGTAGCAATTTTAAATCGCCCTCAGCAAGTCCGACTACCCATGAGAGTGAAAGTTAAAGAACGATACTTAGAAGTAAGAGAATTGGGAACAGATGCGGTCATCACAGCAATAGAGCTTTTGTCGCCGACAAATAAGCGAGTTGGAAAAGGTCGTATTGCTTATGAGGAAAAGCGACAACAGATTTTAGATAGCGCCTCTCACTTCATTGAACTTGATTTACTTCGCAGCGAACCGCCCATAATCATAACTGAAAATGACTTTAACTGGGATTATCGCATTTTAGTCAGTCGCAGCGAACAACGTCCGATTGCAGACCTTTATGGATTTATGTTACCAGAACCAATTCCCATTTTCCCCCTACCGTTAAAGTCCGAAGATAAAGAAGTAACGATCGATCTACAATCTATTTTGAATGGAGTGTACGAACGGGCAGGATACCGTTTTCGTATCGATTATCGGCAACCTGTTCCTCCACCTGTCTTATCTCAAGCAGATCGAGAATGGGTCACCACATTGCTATCCTCTTTGTAAAGCTGCGCTGCAATATCTTTTTCTCAAGAAATTACCATTACCTCTGCTTCGCGTTCCTTTATTACAAACATTTTGTTTAAGTTGCAGCACAAAAGGGTTTTCAACTGTAAAGGTTTCCTGTTCCCCAAAACTCCGACGAGCATTGAGATTGTGACGAGCAAAACTTCCTAAAATATGCCATCTAGTAGATGTCGAGTACGGATTCTACTATCAAATTTATATGTCAAGGTATTGCAAAAAAAGTTTACATTAGGTTATATTTTTTTACATGGGAAAACAAAAGGAAAAAGAGATGACAAGTAAAGGCTTTGCAATGAACCAACGAGGTCAGCTAAATAAGGTTGCAATTCAACCCAAGGTTTATGTTGACACCACTCCTAGATTTGGTTTTACTGAGTATGCAGAAAAGTTGAATGGACGTTTGGCAATGATTGGATTTGTTGCACTCGTTGTGGTGGAAGTATTGACTGGTAAGGGTTTGTTGGGATGGTTGAACCTGTAAATTAAGGATGAATGGTTATTTAATGAATCAAAAATTTTAGAGAAATATTATAAAAACACCGACAAGCGAGACGCCTATCCTACGAGATAATTTTTTAAATATTCGAGCAAATCTTGATTGTTAAAGTCAAGATTTTTTATCGTACCTACGTAAAAAGCACAAGATGTAAATCTATGTTTTCGACCTATAGATAAGTTACACAAATATTTTATATGGATTTAGATTTTAATGACATATCGTTTTAATGTAAATTATGTCATGGAATTTTGATAATCTAAATATCGGTTTACGGATTGACAATGGTTTCCGACTGCGGTAAGTTAATGCTCGGAGCTTTATGTGCATTTTTTTTAGTCTTCTGAAACCCTTGTTATAGCGTTGGTAAAATTCTCAGCAATTCATTTTTAAATGACAAACTTAATATAAACACTTTCTTGCCTTTGGATTGCGGTTGACAATTTAGTATTTGTATAGATATTAAAAAGCCGAATCAAAAATTTGCTGTGCAGTCAGGTTAAGATTGGGGAAAGTCGGGGAAATAATTAAGTTATTCCCCCTGAATAAAGTTTTTACGTACTCACCATCTACAAGTTCGCAGACAAAAATAGCTGGTTGTTTGGGGTTGCCAATAAAATCGCGTCCTCCCAACCCGGCATAATCGACAATCCAGTATTCGGGGATACCCATCTCCTCGTAGTCCCCAAATTTATCGAGGTAATCGTCTCGCCAATTAGTACTAACCACCTCGATTACTAGAGGAACCGACGCTGCCTCAGTAACGGTCGAATACTTTTTCCACAAGGGTTCTGAAACGAGATTGTCGTGATTTAACAATAAAATATCGGGGGAATAGGTAGATTCTAGCGTTTTGACTAATGCTGTTTTGGGGATGCGGTATGGAAGTCCCATTTGCAAGAACTGGAAGGTTATTTGTGCAGACAAAAATCCAATAACGCTTTCATGGTCGCCGACTGGTTGAGCCATTTTGACAATTACTCCTTTGTGTAGTTCATAACGTGCCCCGTCGTTTGGGTAAGACTCGGCAAATTCCTCAAAGGTGACTAATTTGGGTACGATTGGTGCTTTCATGCCTGTTTATCAATTAATTATTATCTAACTTTTTAAGTAACCAATTTAATGCTTCGTCAACATTGCTGACCTTTTCTCCTGGTGGTGTCGGGGGACGGTTGACCATGACTACAGGAATTCTCAACTCTCGTGCAGCAATGATTTTGGCTATTGTTGCATCACCACCGCTGTTTTTACTAACGATGGTATCGATGTTGTATTTTTGGAGAATTTCTCGTTCGTTGTCGAGGGAAAAGGGACCGCGATCGCATATGAATTCTCCGGTGGGTAGTAATGCAGTACTAGTTGGGGGTAGTTCAATTAGTCGCATTATAAACCAGATATCCTCAAGCTGGGCAAAGGCTGAAAGTTGCTGTTTGCCGACGGTTAGAAATACTCGTTTTGCTTGGGTTTTTAATGTTGTAGCTGCGGATTCAACGCTATCCACTTCAATCCATGTGTCTTGGGGAAGCTTTTGCCAAGTTGGACGAATCAACATTAAGCGGGGGATGTTTGTAGATTCGGCTGCGATCACGGCGTTAAATGATATTTGTGCGGCAAAGGGATGTGTTGCATCGATTAATATATCGATGTTCATCTGTTTTATGTAGTCGGTTAGTCCTGTTTGACCACCAAAACCTCCGATACGAACATTTCCGATGGGGGATATAGGGTTGGTGGTGCGTCCAGCTAGGGAGGAGATTATTTCAACTTGGGGAATTGTTGCACAAGAAGCTGCGAGTTGTGTTGCTTCTCCTGTACCACCGAGAATTAATACTCGTTGCATAAGAAATCAAGAAAAGGAACCACAAAGGACACAAAGGACACAAAGGACACAAAGAGAAGAGGGTTTGGGAGAGTTTTTGCGTGTGACGACATAAATTGGTTCTGTAGGGTGCGTTATACTGCGAGCAGGTAAAATCTAAACTTTTGTCATGCTTCGTTCCTCAACATGACGAAAGATTTTGGTACTCGTTTAAAAGTACAGTTCTAATCCGTTTTTAGTATAGCTGTAAGCGTAACGCACCATCTTCATAATTGAATACTAAATTTTTTGGGCAATGTGAAAGCTTGCGAGACATGGCACTTGGAAGCTTTTTCCCCAGTTTGTTTCTAATTCTTGCTTCAAACTTGTAAATAGGGAGTCTCGTTGATGTGATTCTAAGGCAATGCTCCCTGAGAAAGTGCCTAACAGTGCTATATAATCATCAATGCTGTATGTGAGTTCGTAGGGAAAATGTTCAACTACTAAATTTTCATACAAACCCGAATCGAGAATAGCTTGTCCAAAATTGGCAAGCTCTGATAAATGAGTTTCTCTATCGTGATACAGTGCTGAAGGTAAAGATGGAGTTTCTCGCTGATAGACTTCGTGCAATATTTGGTAAACTTCCGGAAGCGGTTTGAATGCAATATTCCACAGTAAAATTAGAGAACCATTTGATTTTAATGCATTTGCAGTTTTAGTATATCTAATTTCAGATGAAATCCAATGAAAAGAAGTTGCAGCCAGGACAGCATCATATGTATAATTTGTCAATTGCCATTCTTCAAAGGTGGTGTTGATTATTTCGACATTGGGATAATTGGTGCAGTTTTTTCGAGCAATTTCGCAAGCTTCTAGACTTGGTTCGAGACAGGTCATTGAACCGAGTTTAGCAAACGATGTAGTTGCTGTACCAGGACCGCATCCTAATTCGAGAATATTGGGATTGAGGGGTAATTGAGCTAATTCGATAACACGGGAAATTATTTCGTCAGGATAACGTGGTCTTGTTCGGTTATAAGCATCTGCTGCATTGCTATACCATGATTTTTTTTGTTCTAAGGTCGATTCATTGATGTATTGGTTGATTCGTTGTTGCCAATTTTGCATAAGTTAGAGATTAATGGATGTAACTATACAAAGCGATCGCACTAAGCTTAGTACTAACGATGCAACAAAAATTCACCAAGCCTGTTTCTAATCCTAATGGAGCGAGGTCAAATTTGGCTACTAGGTGGTTTTCTGTCATCATATAACTTATGTAACGGTTTTTGGGTCGTTAAGCTACTCACTCCCCTTCATTCACTGACACCACTGTGCGTGGCGTTAGGAAACCAAGGACAATTGCCACCAAGATCAATGCTGGAATATCGCCGAGGAGATGTCCGGCTTCCTGCGGGTCAATCACTACCTGTACCGCCATCATCAACCCGTGGATAAAGCTCGAGGGTAACAGCAGCGACTGGTGAAGGTTCCGTATTGAACTCCCCTGGGAGAGTTAACGGACGCTGAAAATAGGAAACTGGAAACTTAGCAGATAAGCCATGACCTGGCAGGTCGCGGGCAATTGTCAGATAATCCTGTGTGGCAAGGATATTTGCTACCTTTTTATAGCACCATGCACCATGCCATGCGCCATGAACAAGAATAAATACGGTTTCGTGAGACATGGGTATTTTTTCTTTGTTGTAAATTGCACTACAAAGTCCTTGCTCCTTAACTATGACAAGGTATCTTTGAATTCCTGATTGATTTGATTGATTCCGATACAAAACTTAATTAAATCTATTTTTAATTAAGACAAGTTCTAAAACAGATATTAAAGGCTCTTTCAGCGTTTTGTGATAAATTCATAGTTCTGTCTATAAAGATAGGGTTTTAAGGAAACACCAGAAAATAAATTATCTCAAATCCAAAATTCCAAAAACTAATATTTAGTCCTTGATATCTTTAGAAACTGCCAACTATGAGATACAAATAATTTGTTGTTTGACAAAACGAATGCAAATGGTAATCGCGTCCAATTGTTCCAACGCTAACTGACTGCGCGACTGGAATCCCAATGATATTTGAGAAACTATACTCCAAATTGTGTTAGCAAAACAGTTTTAATTAAGTTTTGTGTCGAACTCAATCAACTCAATCAGGAATTTAAACAACACCTTGTCACACTTAAGGAAAGGGACACACCATATTCAATAAAATTATCGGAACTATATATATGACTGACAATATTCCCAACTCTATCCAAAGACATACTCATGACGTGGGAGATGTGAATAATAAGAATCAAACTAGTTACCAAGGCATCCACGAAGCGATACTCCGGAAGAGTCACAGAGTCCTGCCGACACGCTACGCAAACGTGAACGGTGGATTCAATGTGCTTGTAATGACCGCAATCGAAGCTTACATCAATGGGCTAAAAATTCCCGATTCTCTGCTTAAATTGCTTTTAAATCTCTCCGTACAAATCAGCTACAACTATTTTCCTTCCCTCTTAGTTCCTTACGAATGGCTGTTGAAAGAAAGCGCAAGCCTTGCAGAAGGGTCAGATGAACTAATGAAGCTTCAGTACAACCTACCTGAAAAAATGTTCAGTCTCATGTTGAAAGAGACAGAACTTTTATATCCCAAATACACAATGGCTTTATGGGAAAAAGGAGCATCCAACCTTGAGCAAGCTCAAATGCAGATGCTTGATGATTTGATTGAAAAAGCAGACATTCAAGACGGAGACAAAATTTTAGATTTGGGATGCGGTTGGGGTTCTGCATCAAATTACATTCTTGAGCGATTTCCTCATGTTCAAGTGACGGCTTTGAATTTGAGTCACGAGCAATGCGAATATATACGGAAAAAAATGCAAGACTCTAATAGTTACCTAAGTTCAGATAGATTCACTCTATGTGAAGAAGATTTTAATGATATTGATTGGGAGACTAAGTTTGATAAAATTATTACGCTTGGGGTGTTTGAACATGTAGGTAATTTAACGAAATCATTCCAAAAATTAGCCTCTATGCTTAAAGATGATGGCAAGGTCTTAATTCACATAATTACAACCAAATTACCTTACAACATAACCCATCCTTTCCTGAACAAATATATTTTCCCAAATGCGCGGGCGTGGAGTTATGATGTCATACCACAGATTAATACAGACCTGAAAACTATTAATCGATGGTATTTAAATGGTGCTAATTACTCAAACACTCTCAGAAATTGGTTGATAAATTTTGACCAAAATCAAGCAAAAATTAAAGATTTAAATTATGGCATGAATTATGCCAAGTTCTGTCGGATATGGAGATTTTACTTGCTTCTGTGTATATCGCTTTTTGACGGTTGTAATGGCGAGATTCTTGGTAACGGTCAATACCTGTTGGTTCGTGCCTAATATCAAAGAACGCGCCGCGATGGTCGTTGGCGAAGCCTGCGCTTTGTGACCAGTCTCATTGCTGACTGCGGGACATCCCCGCAGCGCAAATTGTCCGCAGTCCTCAAACAAGTACAACCGCACCGACGCAAATAGCTAAAACCAATTATGATAGCATATCTATATCAAAGTAAAAAATTATCGAATGAATACGTTAAAAATAAACAATTGCAGTTTAGGCAGGTTTATTTGTTACAAGCAGCAATTGAGAGTTTTGTTGACGGTATTTTAATACTGAGAACCAATGGTGAATTGCTTTATATCAATCAATACGCGAGGCAAATGTGCCGTCAATTAGTTCTAAATAGTGAATTAGAAGATAAAATACTCGCATCCATTTGGTGCGTATGTGAATCGTTGATTGAAAACTGCCAACTTTTCTCCAACGAGACAATATTTGTGGAGTTTGAAGCTGAAAAAAATAAAACAGTCAATTGCGAATCAGGGCGCAATGGTTGCAACCAAATAAAGAGGCAGATGAGATAGTTGTTACCTTAGAAGATTGTAATTCGTCGAGTCAGAATATTGCGATTGCAGATGCAAAAAAATACGGATTAACTAAACGTGAAGCCGAAGTTTGGTTGTTGCGTTATGCCAATCTTCCCTATAAAGAAATTGCCCAACACCTATATATCACCATCAACACTGTTAAAAAGCACATCAAGAACATCTACGCGAAACAACAGGTGTCGAATCACAAATTATTTGCTCACTGACAATTTATAGAAAGTGCAAATACATATGACTTGCTCAATAATTCTAAATTTGCTCCCATTACTTATGACCCAGGAAGACTTAGATAACCATTCGGACTGCACGCTTCAATGGCGTAGAGGGCAACTTTTGGTTAAGCAATCTTACGAAAGAAAACAACCATACTTGCCTTCACTACATAGGCAGGAATCTTTGGTCGCGTGTCTCAAACACTCGCCAGTGAGATTAGTGCGTATCAACCCGAAGCTTGGTGAGGCAAAGTTGAGATTTTGGGCGAATGCTTGCGTATTAGCTGGTAAACCAATTTTTATGAGCATTCCATCCGAGCGGATGCTACCTAACTTCTTAACTCCAAGGCTAAAGTGGTTGAAATTCCTGATTGAATGGCTTGCTGCTATTATCTTTTTGCTTGCAGCTAGTCCAATTATGCTCGGATTGATTGTCCTGATGCGCGTTTATTCTCCAGGAACGATATTTCACCGCGAATGGCACGTTGGAGAACGGGGCAAATTATTTCGGATTGTGAAATTCCGGACAACGGATGTCAGAATCAACACCAGTCTTGGCAAGGGAGAAGGCGAGGAAAATATTACATCTATTGGGTATTGGATGCGTAAGTATGGTTTGGATAATTTGCCCCAATTGTTAAACGTGTTACGTGGAGAAATGCATCTGACCGGACGACGTTCTTGGAAACTCGCAGATGCGATGGGGTTAAATATGGAAGGGCAAAGAGGGTTGAACGAAGTCCCAGGACTGACAAGTTTATGGCAGGTAGACACTGAAGTAAGCGGCGTTGCATTTAGATCAAATATTATAGGTTAATTGATACAAATCCTAAACCTTTCCAAAGTTTTGATGACTACGCTGCACTGTTTCCCGTCGCTCCAAACTCAAGATAACGGATGAGATTTTTCTGAGATTTTTCAAGCCGTGCTGAGTGCGACAAGGCACAGGGAAGGCATTAATAAGACTCTCGACAGTGTTATTCGAGAAGGCGGTTTATTTGTCACTGACTATGCGGTACTTGATAGCGTTAAGCCGAAGGAAAAGCAATATCTGTGCGCCCGACTTATTGAGCCGATACATAAAAAAGAACTAGAAATTGTTGGGCAGTCAACACCTGAAATCTAATTTACTCTAACTCTAAGTTAAATTGCTGAAATTCATTAATATAAAGTGACACAATTGTATTTTCAAGGTCTAGTTTTACTAGCCATCGTTCACCGTCTTTACCGCAAATAATACCTAATTTTCCGGCTATATAATCCGGATTTAGAATTAAAACTTTGGGTATGTCCATTGTCAATGTCAAATTGATAATCAGTGTGATATTTTTACTATGCCTTAATGTCGTGTGAATTTCTGATTGAGTTGATTGAATTCGACACAAAACTTAACATTTGCATAAGAATTTGACTGTCGATACGTTTTGGGCTATGCGGCATAGTCCTGACAGCATAGATTTTGTATAACTTCAATCAAGCGATATAAATTTTCACTTTCAATAAGTTATGGAATCATATATACCAATCAAAATTTAAATTCCTCCTTTGAAGCCAGTCTTGTTTTATGGTTACGTGAAGATAGTGGCTTGTGGTGAAGACATTACATGACCGATTCCACTGACTTTTATGGTAAAATAACTCTAAAATTAATAACATTATAAACAAATGTAAATGTTGTTACATAAATTTTTATTAGCAGAACGTGACAAAATTCTCGCCTTGTGTTCCAACAAGATTATGCACCTTGCTGATTCAAGGAGTTCGAGTGACGAAATGGAAAGGGGATTACCTTTGTTCTATGATGAACTTATCGAGGTATTACGTGCTGATGCAGATGAATTTGCACAAGTGCGTGATAATACTATAGAAAATGTTCACAGAAACTCCGCAGAGCGTCGCGGAAAGGAGTCGTTGAGACTTGGCTACAGCATTTCTCAGGTTGTTCATGGCTACGGCGCTCTTTGTCAGGCTATCACTCAGTATATAGAGGAAGATAGTAGTCAAACTGCATCCCCTAGAGAATTCAATCGATTAAATTTCTGCCTTGATATCGCTATCGCTGAAGCAGTTACAGAGTTTAATCGAGGTCAGCGCGAAAATGCAGAGCGCTCTGAGGTAGAGCGTCTTGGATTTTTAGCACATGAGTTGCGAAATTCTTTAACTAGCGCCTCGCTAGCTTACCAACTTGTCAAGACAGGGAAAGTGGGAGCCGATGGAAGTACATCGCAAATTATTGAACGTGCCCATACACGCATGAGGGAGATTATTGATCGCTCGCTTGTTGAGGTGCGACTGCGGAACAAACCAACTCTTCAATATCAGAGATGTCGAGTTGTTAACCTAGTCAGTGAAGTTGAGGCTACTGCATCGTTTGAAGCAAGTGCCAAATCAATTGAAGTGCGTATTGAAGCAGTACCTGAATTGGAGATTTTTACAGATCCTCACCTAATAATATCTGCCCTATCGAATTTGGTTCAAAATGCCATTAAGTTTACAAAGCCGGGTGGAATTGTATGGATACGCAGTAAGACTTACGGTAGCCGTGTTTTGCTTGAAGTAGAGGATCAAGGTGGAGGGCTTCCTCCTGGAGTAGAGGAAGAATTGTTTAAGCCTTTTTCTCAAATGGGAACAGACAAATCAGGGTTGGGACTTGGGCTGACGATTTCACGACGCGCCGTTGAGTTAAATAATGGTATACTCTGCGTTCGCAATCTCCCCCAGCAAGGATGTGTATTCTCAATTGATTTACCCGCCTTCCCCATCTCTCCATAAATATATTTGAAGTGTTGATAGATATAACCAAGACTTTATTTAAATTACAGGAATCGCTCTTTAGAAGTTATTGCTACTAAGTTACAAAATTAATAAAAATTATTCATTCCTATACGCCTAAGCCATCAATAAAGTTTCTTGCCCAATGTTCGGCTTGGCTTTGTGTGGGTAGCCAATTACTGGCAACTGTTTTATTTTGCCCGTTGCGTATTGTGGCAAACCATTCTTTGTGTTGACTAAATTCTTTCATTTTGATTAGATATTTACTATATGGGATATCAATCATAATTAGTGAGAGTAATTCTGTAATAGTTAATTTATTCGATAACCAAGTAAGTCGCTACTTCAATTGAATTGGTTTAATTTCTCTCTCTAATATGGTGCGATACCATTCTCCTCCAAAGAGGCTCCGCTTTCCGATGATGGAAGCTGCGGGCATCGCAAAATACAAGTTTGTAATCCCTACAGTAAAGGGTTCAGATAAGCAATCGAAAAAAAGTTATGCCCTTGGCTGAAACCCTTGCTGTATCAGCATTTTGCCACACCAACATTTTTGGCAAGTCTTAACTTACGCTCTTGACCTATGGCACATTCAAAAAGTTGTTAATAGTGTTGAGTAATTCCTGTGTAGTATAAGGCTTGGACAAAAATGTTTTTACTCCACTGCCCATAGCAGTTGCTACCTTGTCACTCAAACTGAGTCCGCTAACAGCAATAATCTTGACTTGCGAGTTAATTTTTTGCAATTCCCGAATAGCACTTAACCCGTCCATTTCTGGCATCATCATATCCATCAACACAATATCGATTTCATGCTTATGTTGGCCATACAGTGCCACTGCTTCAATTCCATCACCAGCAACTAAAACTTTGTAGTTATATGCTAAAAGCGTCATTTCGGTAATCTCTCGAATCGTTGCTTCATCATCCACAACAAAAATCAATTCTCCATGCCCTGTTATGATTTCCAGGCTTTCTGCCAATTCTGTTTCACTACCTTCAAGTGATGGTAAATATACCTTAAATTGGCTACCTTGCTCAACCTCACTATATACCTTGATAAAACCGTCATGGTTTTTAATAATTCCCATCACTGTCGAAAGGCCTAGCCCCGTGCCTTTGCCTATCTCTTTAGTCGTGAAAAATGGTTCAAAGATTTTATCCAAAATTGCCGGCGACATACCCATTCCCGTATCCGATACAGTTATAGCAATGTAAAATCCCACAGGCGCATCAAGATTCATCCTGGCATAATGTTCATCTATAAACAAATTCTCTGCACAAATGCTTAAAGTTCCACCATCAGGCATCGCATCACGAGCATTGATTGCTAAATTCATCAATACTTGATGGAGTTGAGTTGCATCTGCATGGACAGTCCAAAGGGTAGGCGATATATCGGTAATTATTTTGATTGACTTCGGAAATGTCCGCACCGCAATCTGCTTAATTTCTAAAAGTAAGTGCCTAATTTGGATTGTGGTACGCTGACCTTCGACTCCTTGTGCAAAAGACAATACTTGTTTAACTAAGTTAGTCCCGCGTTTGGCACTATTTTTAAGTTCGACAAGCAACATCTGACTTTGAGGGTCGGGGTCTTTTATCTCTAATAGTTCGGCAATCATTAGCACAGGTGTTAAGGCATTGTTCAAATCGTGAGCAATGCCGGAAGCCAGAGTTCCAATGCTCTCTAGTCGTTGAGCGCGGAGAAATTGCGCTTCAAATAGTTTCTTCTGTGTAATATCACTGTTGACCACAAGAATTGATTTTGGTTGTCCTGTTTCATCTCGCATTAGTGTAGAGCGGCTGAAGACAATGATTTTGCAACCTGATTTGGTTACTTGATGCAACTCTCCTGACCAATTGCCTTCTTTGAGTACAATATCAAGATTTTCTAAGATTAACGGCGAATCTTTATACAAAAGCTTGTGAGCTTTTTTGCCACTTACCTCTTTTTCGAGCCAGCCGTAGAGATGTTCAGCACCTTTATTCCAAAATGAAATATGGTTTTCCATATCTTGAACGAAAATAGCATCTGTCGTCACATTAAGCAGGGCAGCTTGTTCCAATATTTTCTGT
>JANNFJ010000640.1:0-1665 GCA_031379725.1 Calothrix sp. OTE_75_metabat_31 | reverse complement strand
AGCAACCTATACCTGTAATTTATGGAACAGTCAGTAGCGGTACGGCTTGGCGATTTCTGAAATTAGAAGGACAGATAACAACTATCGACCTCACAGATTATCCATTACCTCCAGTTGAGCAAATTCTCGCAATGTTGCTGTGGATGATTGAAAAAGGGTAAACAACTGAACACGAAATATCGATATAGCCGTCCTACTTGATTTTTGTAGGCGTAGCCAGCGCTTACGCTTATAACATTAGGTATTGTAGGGTGCGTTAGACGTAAGTCGTAACGCACCAAATCCTAGATAACGGTGCGTTACGCTGTCGCTAACGCACCCTACGTATCTGTAAGCGCAAGGCGCAGGCTACGCCAACAAAAATCAAATAGGAGTCCTATAGATGCGGCTTCGTAAAACTAAAATTACCAATACCTTATTTAGTATAAAAAATGCTTAGTGTTAATTAGTTTTATAACTACTTAAAAACACATCTTCTGGGAGAGACTTTCTACACGGTAAAAATTCATCATAGAATAAGAACAGCATAATAAAAAACTATTATTCACGGACGCAAAGCTATGTCTCGTTTAACTCAAATCATCCAAAACACTTTTATCCGCATTTTTGCTTTTATCTCGCTTTTTTTCAAAAGTATTGGTAATTTCTTCCAAAAAATCCTCGGATTTTTCGGTAATATTTTCGGATTGAGTCAGCCTGATTACTTCTTAGACTCGGATGGCACACAAAGCACAAAGCAAAGTGAAGCCAAACCGGTGATTGATACAAAACCAACTCCTAGAGTGAGTTCAGAAAGTACCCGCCGTTCTAGTAATAAACAAATGGATTACTACCTGAAAATGGCTGATGAGATTAGAAAGAAATAAATTTTCGTAGGTTGGGTGGCAATACTGCTTTTGTTAAGGGGAAATTAGAAACCCGGTATCTCCAAGATACCGGGTTTCTAGCCCCTTCGACTATCCTTAACAAAAGTAGTATTGGGTTGGGTGGAACGGAGTGAAACCCAACATTTATATTGTTGTGTTCGACTTTACTAAACTTAACCGATAAGTTATTTGTTGGGTTATGAAGAAAGCTACACCCAACCTTGTATCTTAGAAGAAGTTGAGGATCTAATAACATCCTCATTTTCCCAATTCTTGCGATCGCTTTGTCGCAGCTTTGACAGCTTGAATTAATGCGGAACGAAACCCGGCTTTCTCTAACTCAGCAACTCCCGCTATCGTCGTACCACCAGGACTAGTAACTCGGTCTTTTAACTCGGCTGGATGCATTTTGGTTTCCTGTAGCAATTGCGCTGTACCCAGTACGGTTTGTAGTGCCAATTTTTGAGCAATTGCACGGGGCAAGCCTGCCGCTACCCCACCATCAGCAAGTGCTTCGACTATAATTGCTACATATGCAGGGCCGCTACCCGATAACCCGGTAACTGCATCCATCAAGCTTTCGGATACTTCCACAATTTCACCAACTGCGGTAAATAACTGACGTGCTTTGTCTAAATGGTTAGCTTTCGTATAACCACCCGTGCATATCGCTGTAATGCCTGCCCCAATTGTTGCGGGTGTATTGGGCATGGCGCGAATTACAGGCAAACCCGGAAAACCCTATGGTGGCACTCAAT
This sequence comes from Calothrix sp. OTE_75_metabat_31, assembly GCA_031379725.1. Lineage (GTDB taxonomy): Bacteria > Cyanobacteriota > Cyanobacteriia > Cyanobacteriales > Nostocaceae > JANNFJ01. The sequence goes on along the minus strand of JANNFJ010000640.1, from coordinate 41 downwards.
AAGAAGTCTATAGGGCCTTCTGGTGCTAATAAACTCTTATG
>JANNFJ010000574.1:0-3224 GCA_031379725.1 Calothrix sp. OTE_75_metabat_31 | reverse complement strand
TGACGGCGGAAAGCATTGACGGTGTAAGAAGTGCGGTAAGGGTCGCCAGCAATCCAAGGGTCGGTAAATCGCACGTCGAATAGTAATTCGCGTGTACCAAGTTGAAATTCTGTCCCTAATTTTTGGTTTCTGCCATTTAAGTTTTGCTCTTGATAGCTAATCGTACCAAACAAACCACTGGCGGAACTGATACCCGCACCTGCGGCAATCGAACCGCTATTGCGTTCCACCACATTCACTACTACATCAACCTTGCTGGGGTCGCTACCGGGGTCGAGGGACACGTTGACATCTTCAAACAGCCCTAGCCCGAATACTCGTTGTAAATCTCGCTGGATGATGTTGCGGTTGAAGATTTTTCCTGGCTTGAGTTCGAGTTCGCGGGTAACGATGTATGTTTGGGTGCGTCCGCGAATTGGTTCGCCTTTTTCGTTGGTTTCTTGACCGTCTTTGTTACGGAACCGGACGCGAACATTTTCTACCACCCCTTCGGCAATTTGTAGGGTAACCACACCGTTCTCGCCTACTTGGGGTGTGCCGATGACATTCGCTAAAACGAATCCTTGGTCTTGATAACGTTTGGTTAAGGTTTTTATCCCTTCTTGCAGGTCGCGTAGGTTAAGAATTTTACCATATTGCTCTTTAAATACTTCATCGACCGCATTCGGTGGTAATGCCGAAGCAACATTAGTACCTGGATTCGCTTCGATTTGAACTTTACTTAAAACTGGGTTTTGCTGAACCACAAAGCTAACACGGACACCTAAAGGCGTATCTTCGGGCAACGCTTGGACGTTCGAGAAGAAACCTGTGGCAAAGATAGCGTTGATGTCTTCTTGGAGTTGCGATCGCGTTGTTGTTCGTCCAGCTTGGGTACGAATGACTCGATATACCTGCTGTTCGAGTTCGGGTACTAATTGCCCGCTTTGGGGACGCACAAGGACTTCGGAAACGAGTACGCGAGGGTCGGCAGCACCAGGAGAGGGATTTGGTTGCCCAAAACTGGGAGTTCCAGGAGATTGATTATTACCTGGTTGGGTATTTCCTGGTGTAAATACTGGTGCTGGTTCGGTGGTTCCAGGATTAGTGGGAAGCGGTGCTGGTAATGGTTGAGGAGTTTGCTGTGGTTGATTCGGTCGGATGCTTGGTATTCTTTGCTGCCCATTACTAGGTATTGGGGTGCTTCGGGGGGTCAGCTTGGGAGTTGTTGGCAGCCCGTTGGGTGCTTGATTTTGAATCGTATTTTGGGGATTGGCTGGAACCGTATCGAACCCAGGAGTTTGAATTTGATTGTCTGGCAACGGTTCTGGAGTTGGTAACGCCCGGTTGGGTACGTTATCGGGAATTTGAATTGGTTGGGAATTTTGAGCAATTGAATCTTTGGCAATTAATTTCTGGGCAATTAATTTTTGAGTAATTGAATTTTGGGTTGCTATTCTAACACTTGATGCAGTGCTTGCTGGTATTGTCTTTAAGGCTGAATTAGCAGCCGAATAAATGGCAACAACTTCATGTCCTTCGGTTGCTGAGTTGGGAATTACTACAGATCCGTTAGAATTTGTCGTGTTGTTTTTTTGAGTCGTTTGTGCGTTTGCCTGAAGCGAAGTACCTGAAGCGGCCGCAATTGCCACCATTGTCGCTAAAACGGGAGATAAGCGCATTTTATTTTGATTCCTCTTCACGTCCACACACCATCACATTTAGAGTCATTGGTCATTAGTCATTAGCCCTTAGTCAACGGTCATTAGTCAATGTTTGTTAAATACAATCGACAATTAACTGTTGACGATAACTGAACTGTCCACCGGTGAAGAACAAATGATATCTGATAATTTAACAAATCAATTTTTATTTTCTACAGCTTTTAAGACGCGATGTAAAACCTCCTGGTAGGCATTTTCGACATTCCCCAAGTCTCGACGGAAGCGATCTTTATCCAAAATACGTCGGTCGGGGTCATCTTGGGCTTGTTTGTCCCACAAGCGACAGGTATCGGGACTAATTTCGTCTGCCAATAGTATCTGAGTATGCGAGTCCAAGCCAAATTCTAGTTTAAAGTCCACTAGTGTTATTGAGCATTTCTCGAAGAAGTCACTCAAAAATTTGTTGATTTCCAATGCTAGATGAGTAATCGTCTCTACTTGTTCCACAGTTGCTAGTTTCAGTAATCCTATGCGATCGCTTGTTAAAAGCGGATCGCCCAGTTGGTCATTTTTATAATAAAATTCCACCAATGGCTGTTTTAACACTGTTCCTAACTCAATACCAGTCGTTTGGCACAAGCTACCGGCTGCAATATTCCGCACCACAACTTCGATTGGCAATATTTTGACTGCTTTTACCCGCATTTGATTTGCGGCTGGACTGTCGATATAGTGCGTTTTAATACCAACTGCTTCCAATTGTGTAAATAATTGGCTCGAAATGGTACAGTTAATATAACCCTTGTCTGTAATGCTACCTCGTTTTTGAGCATTAAAAGCGGTAGCATCGTCTTTGAAGTCGGCTAGTAATATCTCCGAATCTTCCGTAGTGTAGATAATCTTGGCTTTGCCTTCGTATAGTTTGGAATGGACTGACATGATAGAAAGTTTATCTCTTTGCGTTTGACAGCTTTGATGCTTTTAGGCTTAATCATTTTATCTTTAAGTTACTAATTATTACTCATCAATTCGCTTTAAAAGCCACAATGCCGCAAACAGTTACAGTCACTTGGTTTTAAGTCCAAGTTGGAAAATAGAATTCAAATTTAGTGGAGAAGGACAAAAAGTGGACAAAGATGATTTTCTTTATCCCCGTAGTCGTTACTACGGTCAAGTTAAACCAGAAAATTTGGTTTTTAATGCCAATTTGCAAGAATTTACCCAAAAAATTGGCTTTATTTGCGCTTTAGAAACTTCGGGTAAAATATCTCCAGAAGATGCGTATGAACAAGTAAAAGCACTCTGGAAGCAGTTAAAACGCGCTAAGAAAGAATTGGGAATCGGAGAAAATCCCTTTGGTGGGGATGAAGGCAGTAGGGAACCATAGCATAAGCATCTTGCCTGTGCGATCGGGTCAGACAATATACCACGAGCCAACAAGCAATAATATATACCATCAAAACTTATGACATGGACTTATGACATGGAGTACTACTGCTTCGTGTCATAAGTTTTGAGGCGTTCAAAGAAAATTTGGTAGTGCGAGCATCTTGCTCGCTTTAATATAGTATGCGAGCAAGA
>JANNFJ010001049.1:0-8261 GCA_031379725.1 Calothrix sp. OTE_75_metabat_31 | reverse complement strand
CCAGCCAACATCTAGCAACTGATAATGGTCATGTTCCGTATCAAAAACTAGCTGACATTCAAGATCAGAATTACTTGTTTCAAATCCCGCTTGCTCTGTTAGCAGTTTACGTATACATTGGCGATAATATTCTATTTTTTCCATTGCATAATTTCTTCTTTGTTTATTTGATATAATACAAGTTGGCAACAGTTCGCCTTTTGTTAAATACACCCTGAAGTAAGAAAATATAATAATTATTCTTGCTGTTGACGAAGTTCTTCCAGTAACTGTGGAAAATGCTTTAAATCATCAATTGATTGTGGGGCTGGATTATATTCGCTAGAAGATTCAGTATAAGCTTTGTCCATATAGGCATGAAATGCTTTATCATCATTACGATTTTCTCGCATGTAAGCAAGTAAGTCTTTACGAGTCATTGTCTGATAATTTGGCTTTGTCATATCAGCCTCCACATTCCATTACGATTAATTAAAATAGCTGTTTCTTCACCAGCTAGAAAAAATACTTCTCCGGTTCATTCATTTATACGAATTATATTCACGGGCAAGTACATTTTGGTTGCCCAATAGCCGAGAATAAAACAAGTTAGTACCTGTGCATTTGTCGGAATAGTTCCTATTCCCTGAAATATCTTACACCTACACTTGTCTTATTGTACTTTAAGACGATACTTTTCGTGGAAGGACGGGCAGGGATGCCCATCCCACAAGGTATAAGCAATTAAGCTTTAGGTTTATAGGTCGAAGCCACATGCAACTCTTTAAGCTGCTTCGCATCGACACCCGAAGGTGCATCGGTCAACAAACATCGTGCTTGTTGCGTTTTCGGGAAAGCTATCACGTCACGGATGGATTCTTCTTTTGCAAGTAACATCACCAATCGATCCAAACCAAACGCAATACCACCATGTGGAGGAGTACCGTATTCAAATGCTTCCAACAAGAAGCCAAATTTACCTTGTGCTTCTTCTGGGGTAAGTCCAATTGCTTCAAACACTTGTTCTTGAATTTCCCGTTGGTAAATCCGACGACTTCCACCACCTACTTCAAACCCATTTAACACTAAGTCGTATGCTTGAGCGCGGGCCGTCTTCAAATCCTCCATATCATCGGGGTGAGGTGCAGTAAAGGGGTGATGGAGGGCTTCAAGGCGCTTTTCGTCCGCATTCCACTCGAACATAGGGAAGTCTACAACCCACAGCAAGTTCATTTTATCGGGGTCGATTAATCCGAATTCTTTGGCTGTAAATTGACGTAATCTATCAAGAGTCTTATTCACGATAGGTGCATCGCCTGCACCGAAGAGTAATAAGTGACCTGGCTTTGCTCCGGTACGGTTGAGTATTTCTTGCTTTTGTGCATCGCTGAGGTTGTCTTTGATTGCACCGATGGTATCAATTTCACCGTTGTCACGGACACGAATAAATGCCAAACCTTTGGCACCAGCTTCGTTAGCTTCTTTGAAGATGTCACCACCCGGTTTGATGCGGACGTTGGAAATGGCATCGTTACCGTTGGGGATGGGGAGGATTTTGACGATACCACCGTTTTTGATGGCTTCGTTAAAGACTTTGAAACCGCTGTCTTTAAGAATGTCGGAAACATCGACGAGTTCTAAGCCGTAGCGGGTATCAGGTTTGTCGCAACCGTATTTTTCCATCGCATTAGCGTAGGTGATGCGGGGGAAGGGATATTGTAGTTCGATATCTTTGACGGTTTTGAAGATGTGGAATACGAGCTTTTCGTTAAGGTCGATGATTTCTTCTTGGGACATGAAGCTCATTTCCATGTCCAATTGCGTAAATTCGGGCTGCCTGTCAGACCGCAAGTCTTCGTCACGGAAGCAACGGGCTATTTGATAGTAGCGATCGCACCCCGATACCATGAGGATTTGTTTGAATAGTTGGGGGGATTGGGGCAAGGCAAACCATTCTCCTTCATTAACTCGGCTGGGGAGGATGTAGTCCCGTGCCCCTTCGGGTGTGGAACGGGTTAAAATCGGGGTTTCGACTTCAATGAACCCTTCGAGGTCTTCGAGGTAGCGACGCATCGCTTTGACGACTTGGTGACGCAGTTGGAGATTTTTTGCCATGCGATCGCGTCTCAAGTCCAAGTATCTATACTTCAACCGCAGGTCTTCCCGCACTGTGTCGGTGTCTGCACTCGATACTTGAAAGGGTAACTGTTTGCGGACGGCGTTGAGTAGTGTAATTTTATCTGCGTATATTTCTACTTCGCCTGTTGGGAGACGGGAATTTAAGGATTCTTCGGGGCGTTGGGTGACTCTACCGATAACTTCAACTACATACTCATTACGGAGAGAGTTGGCTATTTCGTAGGAATCGGGGGTGCGTTGCGGGTCGCTAACTATTTGGACAATACCATTGCGATCGCGTAAGTCTAAAAATATCACACCCCCGTGGTCGCGGCGACGGTCTACCCATCCGTTAATGGTGACAGTTTCTCCAATTTGTGCTGCACGGAGTTCGCCGCAATAGTGAGTTCGCATAGTTCTTAATTCTTATCTTAATTTATGAGCGCTACTGGGAATGGAAGTTAAGCCAAAAGCTTTTTCATTATCTAGCATCATTTGTAATTGTAGTTATTCCCGTCCAAGAAAAATCATAAGAATTTAGGGAGTAATCGAGTATATTAAATTTTTGCTGTTTCCCTTATTTCCCTACCCCCTATTTCCTACTCCTTCGTTTTATGCTTAAATTTGTCAAATTATACATTAAATAAGTACTTATTTTTATGCAAACCGAACCAAATTATTCTTCTGATGCGGGTGTAAGTACTACTGAGATTGGGAATAAGAACGAAATTTTGATAGCGCGATCGCAACGTCGCAATTTCTTCTTGATATTCATTTCTATGACAATTGTCGGCTGGGTTGTCGGTGGAATCGCTAGCATTGGGGCTGAAAAAGCGATTAACGAGCAGATTATACCTTATGCTACACCGTTTGTGCAGGAATTGTGGTATGGCTTGGGCAGTTATGTCAGCCTCACTATTTTTGCACTAATTTTTGCAGCCGACCAAGCTATAGCTGTGCGTCAATACGTTTCTGGTTGGCTGTGGTTTCTGGCAACCAGTTTCGGTTGGTTAGCTGCTACTAAGGTATCAATTGCTTGGATTACCTATATTCAATCGTTTGCAGTATCGCTGAATCGAGAGTTGTCACCCAAAGAAACAATTATTTTTGCGCTGTTATCAACAAGTGCCTATATTTTCTCCGGTATTTGGATTAGCTTTTTTCAATGGGTGGTACTGCGTCGTTACGTCAAAGGTGCCTGGTGGTGGAATTTTCTTAATTCTTTTTCATTTTTCTTAATCAGTTTTCTGGTCTTGCTACTCTCTTTAGTACAAAATTTTATTCCAGAGGTATACCGCGCTCAGGTATTGTATTTAAGCGAGCAAGGTTTAACTGCATTGATTTTGGCTATAATTCCCGCAATTGGTTGGTGTCAGCTAAAAATTAAGGAGTAGGGGAGATACAAATAGGACAATTGGAACAGGAAACATCGAAAAAATTTATACTAAGCTGCTACGCATCTAATTTTTATATAAGGATGCGGGCAAGATGCTACTACAATGATTTTACATTTTTGGCTTATATAATTTAGCTGCACATCAGCTTACCCTATCTATCTCCCCATCTCCCCACTCTCTACTCCCCTTCTTAAAAATATGGATAATTCACAAGATTTACTTACTTCACCTGTAGCCAAAAAACAGCCACATGTTCTAGAGTTACATGGTGACAGTCGCATTGACAATTACTTTTGGATGCGTGATATCGAAAATCCGGAAGTTACTGGCTATCTTGAAGTTGAAAATTCCTACACCCAAGCGGTGATGCAACCAACGGAAGCACTGCAAGAACAGCTTTATGAGGAAATACTTTCTCGCATTCAAGAAACTGACCTCTCCGTACCATCTCGTAAAGATAATTATTATTATTATTCGCGTACCGAAGAAGGTAAAGCTTACGGAATTCACTGTCGTAAAAAAGACAATCTTGATGCACCCGAAGAAGTTTTACTCGATGAAAATAAACTTGCCCAAGGACATGATTTTTTTAGTTTGGGTGTATTTCAAATTAGCCCTAATCATGAAATTTTAGCTTATTCTACTGATACCAATGGGGCAGAAATATATACGCTTTATTTCCTCGATTTAAAGACATTTAAGCACTACGCAGAAACTATTCCCAATACATATTATTCTTTTACCTGGGCAAATGATAATAAAACAGTTTTTTATACAGTAGTGGATGAAGCTAATCGTCCTTTTAAATTGTTTCGGCATCAACTAGGGACGGAAGAAGAACAAGATATACTAATTTTTCATGAACCTGATGAATCGTATTTTATCGATATCGGTAAAACTCGTAGCGATACTTATATAATTATGAGTTCGGCTAGTCAAGTTACATCTGAAGCTTATTATTTAGATGCCAATAATCCCACAGGTTCGTTTGAGCTAATTGAAGCGCGTCATCAAGGTGTAGAATACGATGTTGACCATCATGACAATTATTTTTATATCGTCACTAATGATGGTGCAATCAATTTTAAATTGATGAAAACAAGCGTTAATTCACCATCAAAAGAAAATTGGCAAGTTGTAATTCCCCATCGTGAAGATGTGATGCTGTCAGGAATAAGCATTTTTGCAAAGTATCTAGTTATTTACGAACGCAAAAACGGTTTACCCTGTGCCACAATCCGCGATTTTGAAACGGGTAAAGAACACGATATTACTTTTCCCGAACCAACATATGGCTTTTTTGAAGGTAGCAACCCAGAATTTAATACCAATATTTTACGGTTTTCTTATACTTCTTTAATTAGTCCTATGTCAGTATTTGATTATGACATGGAAACTAATATCAGAGAATTAAAAAAAGAAACTGAAGTATTGGGTGGGTACGATAAATCGCAGTTTGGAAGTGAAATGTTAATGGCCCCTGGGAAGGATGGGGTAAAAATCCCGATTTCCATTGTTTATAAAAAAGGTGTAAAAAGAGATGGAAATAATCCATTATTTTTAACTGGGTATGGTTCCTATGGATTTCCTTATCCAGCAACCTTTTCGTCGAGTCGATTACCTTTATTAGAACGTGGTATTGTCTATGCAATTGCCCATATCCGTGGTGGTGGAGAGATGGGACGTAAATGGTATGAAAGTGGTAAGTTTTTGTATAAGAAAAACACTTTTGATGATTTTATTGCCTCTGCTGAATATTTGATTAACGAAAAATGGACATCTTCCCAAAATTTGGCAATTTCCGGGGGAAGTGCCGGAGGATTATTGATGGGTGCTGTAATTAATATACGTCCCGAACTTTTTAAAGTTGTTGTTGCTGATGTTCCCTTTGTAGATGTGATATCAACAATAGTCGATACTTCCTTACCTTTATCTGCAATTGAATGGGACGAATGGGGTAATCCTAACGATAAGGTTTATTACAATTATATGAAATCTTATTCACCTTATGACAATGTAAAAGCGCAAAATTATCCGCATTTGTTGATAACAGCAGGTTTAAATGACCCCCGTGTTAAATACTGGGAACCTGCAAAATGGACGGCAAAATTACGCGAGATGAAAACCGACGATAATATTCTGCTACTCAAGACAAATATGGGTGCTGGACATGGTGGTGCTTCCGGCCGGTACGAAAGTTTAAAGGAATTAGCTTTTGAATATGCATTTGTTTTTAAATGGTTGGGAGTAGGTAGTAAGAAGTAGGGATTACATCCATAATATCTATCAAAAAAATATCCAACTTTGTGTACTACCCTACGGCAACGCGAAGCGCGTACGTGTTCTAGCCTGCGGCAAGCCGCTACGCGTCTACGTGGTTGAAAAATAAGTTTTTTAACCACCAAGGACACAAAGTACACAAAGGGGAAGACTAGTATAGCAGTTTCCAGGTGAGGTACATGTGTAGGGGCGCTCATGCTTGCGCCCTTATCTTGTAAAATGACTGTAACTCAGTGGGTTGAGGAACGCTATACAACAAGACAAAAGAAAGAAAGAAAATTTTATCGGTTTTTCAGCCATTTTCTGTGATAGCTTCAGTTGCGATGCCCTTGGCAACCATTCTCCTGCAAAGACGCTACGCGATAGCTTGCTTCCCCGCAGGGGTACGAATATGGTATCGCATGTCGATTACAAATGTAGCAATTACAACATGCTGCCAATAGTGAAAAGTTGATATCGTCAAGCAGGAGTAAACAATTTTTGGGATAAGTTGCGGATTTAGGTCGAAAATACCCTATAATCAATAATTATTTTGATATTTATGTTTATCTATAATGCTTATTCGCATCCACCAGTAGTTAATACACAGTATCATTTGTTAATCGTTGATGGAGGGACACAAATTGCACCATCAATAAATCGCATATCCCAAGGTCGGGAAATAACCGATGACTCGCAATTACATTCGTTAAAACGACAGCTTTATAACCAAATTAATCCTATTTGGCAAGCACGTAAAACGCTTAAACAAGACTTAGTTTACAAAGTCACAGTTGCAACTAATGGCGAACTTTTTACTTACCAAGCATTAAATCAAATTGCCCGCAATCAAGTTGCCAAAACTCCTCTCCCAAATTTACTTCCTAACCCGATAAACAATTCATCTACTAAAAATCAAAAATTTGCTAATTTTCGCGTCGTATTTCGTAAATCAGGAGTTTTAGAAATCAGTCCTTGGAAAGGTTTCAGTAAATATCCTGATGTTGTTGGTGATAAAATTACCGACCCAAAATTAATTAGAAGATTACAACGACAACTGTTAACAACATTACGTCAAAATTGGGAAGGAAAAATTACAGCAAAGCAAGATTTAAAATATCGTGTTGCTGTTAATAGAAATGGTCTTGTCTCTGATTACGAACCAATCAATCAAGCTGCTTACGACTATTTTCGGGAAACTCCTTTACCGTTTATTTTTAATGAAATTCACGGTTCTAATGTTGCTGCGCCTAGCGATAAACAACCCCAAGCACATTTTCGCGTCGTTTTCAAGCGTGATCGGACTATAGATATTAGTCCGTGGCAGAAGTTGCGTTAATACTCAAGCTTCCTTTATCTCCATCTAATGTTGCCATCACTCCAACTGGTAATGCTGCGTTACAACCATCATGCCCGAAGGGAAGTTCGGATACTATGGGAATATTTAAATCGCTTAAGCGATCGCGTAATACTTCTTCGACTGTAAAGCTAGGTATATTAGCAGGAGGTTGACATTGACTAAATCTTCCTACTGCAATTCCACACACTTTCTTAAAAATACCGCTCATTCTCCATTGGGTCAGCATTCGGTCGATTCGGTATGGTGCTTCTCCTACATCTTCAATAGCTAATATTACTCCTTCTAACTTGGGTTGACAAGGTGTACCCAGGAGGTGCGTTGCAACTGTTAAGTTTGCTGGTAATAATATCCCTGTTGCAACTCCACCACCCCAACCTGTGCCCTGAATCGGTTCTATTTTACGTCCTTCTACCCAGTCGAATAATCGCTGTTGACTCCATTCGGGTTCTGTTGCAAGGGTTGTTAATACTGCACCGTGAACTCCGGAAATACCATTATTGTAAAGACTCCATAGTAAAGCTGTGATATCGGAAAATCCAACTAACCATTTTGGGTGGGTATTTTCCCAATTCCAGTTTTCTAAGATGCGGGTAGTACCAAAACCACCACGGGCACATAATATTCCTTTACATTCGGGGTCTGACCATGCTGTTTTGAGGTGGTGACGACGATTTTCGTCTGTACCAGCTAGGTATCCCCATCTGTCATCTATCTCTGGAATGATTTTTATTTGGTAGTTGCGCTGCCATATTTCAATTCCCCGTTGGAAGGGTTCAAGTTCACGTAATGTGCCACTGGGTGCGATGACATGGAGTAAATCACCTGGTTGTAGTGGGGGTGGGGTGATGATTGTGGGGTGCATGGAAGTTGTATTAAATTTTTCGGTAGTCTAACACGTAGGTTAGGCATCTTGCCTGACCGTTTTTTACATTATGAGGTTGATTTTTTGGTTGGTATGGGGTGGGTTTAGGGAGATTTTTTGGTTGCTGATAGGGGTTTTTTGGGTTGAGTTTTTTAGTTGGGGTGGGTTGAGGGAGATTTTTTGTATCCTGATAGAGGTTTTTGGATTGAGTTTTTTAGTTGGGGTGGGGTGGGTTTATGGAAATTTTTTGTTTGCGGTGGGGATTTTTCGTGAACCCACCCTTACA
>JANNFJ010000413.1:0-1522 GCA_031379725.1 Calothrix sp. OTE_75_metabat_31 | reverse complement strand
ACTTCTTGTTCAACTTTGCTAACGACTTCTAAAGTATTAGCTTTTCCTTGTTTGATTACTTGGAATGCCAAAACATCATTACCGTTGAACCTGACTAAGGTTGCTCCTTGTTGAGGTAATGAGGTGCTAGTATTTGCTGTATCGGGAATTGTTGCGGCAACGGGTTCCCCCAATAATACGACTTTCAATACTCCCTGTAATTTCGATATCGATGGGATGATTTGACTTTTAGCGAGTTTTGCTAAATCATTCAAATTTAGGGATTTGCTTTGAATTACATAACTAATTGCCGCAGATTCATTTAAATTCAGGGGAATAACTTGAAAATTCGCTCCTTCTGTTAGCTTTGCTTCTTTTAATGCTGTTTCAACAGTGCGAGTCGATGCTTCTAAATTTGTCCCAACTGGAAATGCTAAACTTACAACTGATTGTCCTGGATAGGTTGAGGAACGAATATCATCGACTTGTAGCGACTTGAGACGCTGCTCGATTGGTATAGTTAGATTTGTTTCGGTATCGAAGGCAGTTGCTAGGGGTGCGGTACTGTTGACCACCACCACCGGAAAAGTTACATCAGGAAATAAAGCGTATTTGAGCGAAGAAAACGCCAAAATTCCAGCTACCATTACAGCTAGCCAAAATGAAAGCGTCACCCACGAGTATTGAATTGCTACCCTGGAGAGATTAAAGCGATCGCGTTTTGATTGGGGACGATTAGCTTGTTCCATCGTTGACTGCCACTGTCACTAATCCCTGATTGTAGAACGAATTTTTAATTTGGGTGCATATTTGATGGAGATAGAATATTTGTGCGAGTGCAATTATTTTTAAAATATATTCCTAATGGTAGTTGATATTTTGGTGGTGTTAGTTTTGGTTTACGTTAGCAATATAATAGTATAAATTTATATCACGCAGAGGCGCAGAGTCGCAGAGAGTTCCAGAATACTGTGATTCATAATCAAATTTAGATTATTAGGTAATTTGATTTTAGAAGAGTTTAAGAATGATATTTGATGAATTTTCCTCTCATTCTTGATTCTGTTGCATCCCCTTAATTCCTAACTATCGCGTTGTGCAGCGAACTCAATAAATGCTTTGCAGTAAAGGGTTTTTCCAAAAATCCTTGCATCCCGTCAATACCATGCGCTAAATTAATTTCACTCGTACCGCTCATCACAATAATTGATACTTGCGGATTCATTTTTTGCAAAGCTCGAATTGCTGTTGTACCGTCGAGCAATGGCATAATTAAGTCCATTACCACTGCTTTAATTTGATGCCTGTGTTGAGCGTAGAGCGCGATCGCTTCTATCCCATTATCGGCTACTAAGACGCGATAGTTGTGCGTCTCCAAAGTATTCTTGGCAATCTCACTAATTGCAGCTTCATCATCGACAAATAATATTAATTCTCCATTACCTTCGGCTAATTCCAGACTTTCGACGGCTAATGCGGCTGTATGCTTGCTAGCAGGTAGGTAAACCCGGAAGCTACTACCACTATTAACTTGACTGCGAAC
>JANNFJ010000408.1:0-7146 GCA_031379725.1 Calothrix sp. OTE_75_metabat_31 | reverse complement strand
TGGTTACGAATGGACGGGGACTTATCTCCAGGAGAAGTCATCTGGAGGATCTACGGGACTAATTTTCCTTTTAGCAATCGTGATTGTTTTTCTGGTGCTATCGGCTCAATATGAAAGCTACATTGACCCAATCATTATTTTGCTGACGGTTCCCCTAGCAATTTTAGGAGCAATGACAGCGATTTGGATACGCTCCAATATTTTTATGGCAGATAGCTTGTTTCCAAAAGTTGTGGATGATATCTATTGTCAGGTAGGTTTGGTAACTTTGATTGGTTTAGCTGCGAAGAATGCAATTTTAATTGTCGAATTTGCCAACCACCTACACGAGCAAGGTATGAGCTATACCAGGGCAGCAATCAAAGCAGGGGAAGAACGTTTGCGACCGATTTTAATGACTTCCTTTGCGGCATTATTGGGATTTTTACCCCTGGTTCTTTCTGAAGGGGCTGGTGCAAGCAGTCGTTGGTCTTTAGGGACAGCACTTTTTGGAGGACTATTCCTAGCGACGTTTTTGAGTCTGTTTTTAGTGCCAATTCTTTACATTTTGGTGAAAACTTTGGCTCAATCTGTATTTTTGGCGTTGCACAAAAAGGATGATTTGGGTAAAAACAGAAAGCTCGCAAGCAGTAGTACAAAGGTATGATGTGGAGGTGCGATCGCTGGTTGTAGTCCTTTCGAGAGGTCTAGATCCCCGACTTCTCCAAGAAGTGGGGGATCTGGTCATCAGGAGAAGGTCAAAATTAATGACTAAAAATATTAATGACTTTATTATAGAAACAAGCCTTCAAAGTGGTTTAACCTATGACTTCCCCTGTACTCGAAAAACCCACTAGTTCAGAAACTTCCTACGTTGTCTTATACAATGTCAATTGGGAACAGTTGGAACAGCTTGATATCACCCTTGCTGGGACAAGCGCACGACTGACTTATTTGGATGGAATTTTAGAAATTATGTCCCCACTTTCTGATGACCACGAAGAAGCGAAAAGCACTGTTAGCAGACTTGTAGAAGTCTATATGCGAGAGAAGGATATTCGCTTCTATATGCGTGGAAGCGCAACAATAGGTAAAAAGGAAGACAAAACACGACGCGAACCGGATGAGTCTTATAATTTAGGGACAAAGAAACCAATCCCCGATTTAATTATTGAAATAACTGTAACTAGTGGTGGAATTAATAAACTAGAAATTTATAAGCGTTTAGGTGTACCAGAAGTTTGGTTTTGGGAAGATGGGGTACTATCGGTTTATTGTTTGCAAGAAAACGAATACACAAAAGTTCGCAAAAGTAATTTGTTACCAGATTTAGATTTAGAATTACTAGCACAATATTCACGGATGGCTGACCAATATGATGCTGTAAAAGAATATAACCAAGTTATTTCGCAATCTTAATTATATTGTTGTTTTGCTAATATATATCTTGTGATTTTAAGTTTCACTAGGGGGATGCCATCCAGCAGAAACCCATGCTTGCCTGACGGTTGTAGCATAAATATTGTTTAATTGAAGGGCAGTAGAGAGGTTACATGTAACGTCTCTACAAGCGTTTAATCAGATATTTATTATTCCTAACGTCCTACTAATTTATCCCTTAACTGCTTAATCCTATCCCGAAATTTCCCTGCTTCTTCAAACTCCAATTTCTTCGCAGCTTCCTTCATCTGCACTTCCAATTGCTTAATAAAATCGGGAATATTATCTAACGGAATTTCATCTATATGTTCGACAACTTGCTCTAACTCGGTTGCATTCAACCTGCGCGAAACTTCTAAGAAAGACAAAATCGAATTAGTCGATTTCTTCTTAATAATTGGTTGCGGTGTAATACCATGCAACTTGTTATAGGCAACTTGAATATTCCGCCGTCGGTCGGTTTCTTCAATGGCTTTAATCATGCTACCAGTCATATTATCGGCATACATAATTGCTTTGCCGCGAACGTGACGCGCTGCACGTCCGATTGTTTGAATCAATGACCTTTCCGCACGCAAAAAGCCTTCTTTATCTGCGTCCAAAATTGCCACTAATGAAACTTCGGGTAAATCCAAACCTTCTCGCAACAAGTTTACACCAACCAAAACATCAAATTTGCCGTCGCGCAAATCTTGAATAATTTCAATCCGTTGGATCGAATTAATCTCCGAGTGCAGGTATCTAACTCGAACACCATTATCTTCTAAATATTCGGTTAAATCCTCTGCCATCCTTTTGGTTAAAGTCGTAATCAAAACCCTTTCGTTGAGGTCTACCCGGTCTTTAATTTCCCCTAGTAAATCATCGATTTGACCTTCAGTCGGACGCACCGATATTTCTGGGTCAATTACTCCCGTGGGTCGAATAATTTGTTGGGCAATATTGTCTTGGGAAATTTCTAGTTCCCAATCCCCAGGTGTTGCCGAAACAAAGATACATTGATTGACCTTTTTCCAAAATTCTTCTGCCTTCAACGGACGGTTATCAGCAGCACTGGGAAGCCGGAAACCATGCTCAATTAGCACTTTCTTCCGCGCTTGGTCGCCGTTATACATACCGCGAATTTGGGGTACACTAACGTGGGATTCATCGATTACTAGTAACCAATCGTCGGGGAAATAATCAATCAAGCATTCGGGTGGTTCCCCTGCTTGTCGTCCGGCTAAGTGGCGCGAGTAATTTTCGACACCGTTACAATACCCAACTTCGTGCAACATTTCCAAGTCGTAACGGGTACGTTGGTCGATACGTTGCGCTTCCAGGAGTTTGCTTTGTTCTTCGAGGTTTAATTTTTGCTCTTTTAACTCGGCGGCAATATCCTCGCAAGCGACTCCCAAACGTTCTTCGGGTGTAACGAAGTGACGCGCTGGGTAGAGGTTTATAGCTTGCAAACTTTGCAAAATTTCCCCTGTCACGGGGTCAACATAGCGAATCGCGTCGATTTCATCACCGAAAAACTCAACACGAATAATTCGGTCTTCGTATGCTGGCCCAATTTCGAGGACATCACCACGAACTCGGAATTTACCCCGTCCCATTTCAATATCATTACGGCTGTACTGAATGGATACAAGGCTTTTGAGTATTTCACGCTGGTCTACTTCCATACCCACATGGAAGGGAATCGCGGCTTTGAGGTATTCACTGGGAATACCCAAACCATATATACAGCTAATCGATGCCACAACAATTACATCCCTACGTTCAAAGAGCGATCGCGTTGCTGAATGTCGCAGCATATCGATTTCTTCGTTAATCGATGATGTTTTCTCAATAAATGTGTCGGTAACAACAATATAAGCCTCTGGCTGGTAATAATCGTAATAACTAACGAAATACTCAACAGCATTATTCGGGAAAAACTCGCGCAGTTCGTTACACAGCTGTGCAGCAAGAGTTTTGTTGTGCGCTAAAACTAGCGTTGGTTTGCCAACATTTTTAATAACGGACGCAATGGTAAAAGTTTTTCCTGTACCAGTCGCCCCAAGTAAAGTTTGATACTGGTTACCCGCATTAATACTTTCCGTGAGTTGCGCGATCGCATTCGGCTGGTCGCCTGTAGGCTCAAAGGGTGCTTGAAGACCAAATTCTGTCATACAGATGTACTATAAACCCTTCTATATAGTATCCGATACTTGGTTGATGGTTATGGTACAAACAGAATATTTTCGAGCGGATTTCCCTAATATTTTTTTATGAATATTTACGAATATTTAAGATTTAGGTTTACTTATGTGTATATTCTGAAGATAATTATACCTATACAAGGTTTTTTGAAATTAAACTCCGGTACATTGGAAATAAATTTAAATCTCCTAAGTATTGTAAAATTCAATTAACAAACGAGGTATATGGTTATGAGCGTAAGTAGCACTGGCAAATCAACCAGTCCTCGGCAACAGCGTGCCAAGCTCAAAGGGGAAACGACGATGGGAGTTGAAAACAATCGGGGTTCAACCGCAAACACAGATAAAGTCAAAGCTGAACAAGCAAAAATTGAAAACAAAGTTGAGTCAAATACTAATATGCCAGTGCCAGCAGATTCATCGAACGGAAAAGAAGCCGCAAGCAAAATCCAAGTCCACGAGGAGAAGGCCAAAACTATTACTGTTTCGGGAGAACGTCCGATTGCAGAAAGCGATTTGCATATTGCCCATACTTTCTCGGCTGCGGGTATTCGTCCCATCAGCGATAGTACCTTGCGAGTTGTCGATACAATGAATGTTATGGGTATTCGTCCCATTGGAGCGAATACGATTGATGTGATTGATACTATGAACCTTTCTGGCATTCGTCCCATTGCTTCTAGCACGTTGGTAATTTCTGACAATTACTCGGTAATGGGTAATCGTCCCGTCGCTTCAAACAATACTGACGATTCAGAAGTTAACATGGGTTTTCTAGATTAAGTCTAAAATTAATATCGATAATCCCATTAACCCGGTTGCAGTATCGCAATCGGGTTTTTTGCTAATTAATAATACTTTGACTGAAAATTTAGTCTTAAATTATAGCATTCTTAAAATCCGAAATGGCAATCAATATTGATTGCCGCCTTTTTTTGAAAGTCAGGGTTCTGAAATATAAACGTGCCCTAACATCCTGTATATTGGTGTCTCACCTGTCTTACAAGCATACAGAATAAGTCCAGATGCCTATCCTACAAGTTTTTTGGGATATTTTTGTAATTGGAATATTCTAATCGCCAATTACAAAAATCTCTCTCTTTGAGTAGAGAGTAAGATTAAGCCTGATGATAGAAGCAGCGACCCAAATAGTTAAGTTACTTTATAAAAGTGATTACAAACACTTTCAAAGTTTACCTACTAACTTTGAAGTCAACTAAATAAACAACTAGGAGCAAAAAAATGAGCTTAGAAGATAAAGCAAAAGCAGTAGCTAAAAATATCGAAGGCAAGGCTCAAGAAGCTTTAGGAAATATTACAGGCGACCCAGAAGATAAAGCTGTAGGTAAAGCCAAGCAAGCAGAAGCAGAAGTTCGTCAGGGTGTAGAAGACGTAAAAGACGGCATCAAAAAAGCTGTTGACTAATCAAGGTAGTTTACAGAGATTTTAGGTAGCCCTGTGGGGTATAATCTACCTTTTAGTCAGTAAATATTACTTTAGCTTTAAAACGTTTTGTTAGTAATAGTAACTTATTTAATACTTACTATTACTAGCACTTTTTCAGATAGCTTTTTAAAGGGTTCGATTTATTTCATCGGTGACGTTGAATCCATCAAGCGATTGATCAAAATTTTGAAAAGTGACTATTTTTATTTCAATTAAATAGGAGGAAAAATGAATTTGCTACAGCAAAGTCGTAAGTTAATAACAACTATTCTTTTAATCCTTGTTATTACTTTTACTAGTGCTTGTAATTCGGGTACAGTAGCACAACTTGACCGAAATACAAACCAGCCAGTGATTAGCCAAGGAGCGCCCTATGCTGCTTTGGAACGGGGAAATAGTGAATCTGGACAAAACTTTGGGAACTGGGTTGTTCAAGCTTCTAAAGGACTAATCCAGGATGCTTATGTTCGGGACAATAATAAACTTGGTATTGTTATTTCGTCTAAAGTTAGTCCGAATGAAGTGCGTAATTTAACAAAGTCTTTGGTGCAAGGTTTTCACAAAAACTTTCCTAATCAAGATTTGACAGTACTTGTCTATGCGCCCGATAAGCAGCTTATTTTAACGGCGCAATACGATCTTCAAAGCAATCAAGTGCAATATACCTAATAGTTGTGTAGTGGTTACTTGTTAATAGGGATGAGCGATTAATAAACAGTCTTATTAGGCGTTCTGCCTGTCCGGTCAAGCATCCGGTCACGTAGGATAGGCATCCTGCCTGTCCGGTCAGGTAATCAGGCTTCTAGCCTAACCTACGAACAATTTTTAGGTCAGGCTAGAAGCCGAACCTACGGAAATTATACCAAGTTACAACTGCTCATTATCTATCAACAAGTAACCATTAACCATTAACCATTAATTAATAACAAAAAGGAGAAAACAAATGTCTAATAATGACCAATATCGCCGCGAAATCATGAAAGATTTGGCACAAGGTAATACAGAATCTTTGGGTGATGTGCCTAGCGATCCTTCGCATCAATATCAAAATTTTGATGATTTTGCTCAACGCACGACCCCCGACCAACGTCGTACATTGTTTGGTAAATCTTTGCACCACGAAAGTATTCCCGCAAGCCAAATGGAACCGGAATTGCAAAAGGCAATTTCGCAAATTAAACCTAACGAACGCGATGATGTTGCTGGTGCTTTCTTCAAGCATTTGAAAGGTAGAGGTTTGGATGACCGTCACTTAGAGAAGCAGCTAGGTCTTTCTACTCATGTTCCTGGTCGAATGACTGCAGATGATGTTAGTAAGCTTGCGTCTTTTGCCTATCACAATCATCCTGATATTTTCCGCGAGGTGTTAGCAGAACAACCAGGAATTTTGAAGTTTGTTAGCAACCCTGTTGTGGGTGCGATTGTTGGGGCTGCGGCTGCTAAGTGGTTCGGCGGGCATCATAAATAAGTTTTCAATGGATACTGTGGTTGATTAATTTGGGTGGGCAACGATGCTCACTTTTTTTCGTTTGGGGGGGTTTGGGGTGGGGTGGGGCGGGGCGGGTTTAGGGAGTTGGTTTGTTGGTGGATGGGATTTTTCGTGTTCGCCGAAGGCGTTCTTGTAGGGTACCCGCCCTTACGGTATGGGGGGTTGATGGGGGTGTGGTAGGTTGTGGTGAGCGCTATATGGCGATGACGACTCCCCAAAAATAATCCTCGAACTGTGCTTCGTCTTTATTGATGTGGAATTGCTGTCCCCAGGAATATACATCTAAACTAATGCGTCCGCTGTCTTCATCGAACCAGTCACCACCTTTAACGGAAATATTGCCGAGTATGGTAATCCAGTGGGTTGGATACGCTAAAAATGGGGTTTTGTCGCGTAGCAAGCCGTCGGCTGTAATTAAGGCAAATGCAACTCCACCTGCTGCGAGAGCTTTTGATGTTGCTGCTAATACATCAGCTTCACCATATAAATATGTGTGGTGATATTCTACTTGTTTGTAACCGAGTAATTCTCGCGTCCAACCTTTCATTTCCCAAGATTTGGTCATTCCTGCTAGGTTGCGGATAATGTCGGGTGCTTCGGCTTCGA
>JANNFJ010000398.1:0-1973 GCA_031379725.1 Calothrix sp. OTE_75_metabat_31 | reverse complement strand
CTCGCCAAATATTTGACACTACCAATACTGTTTTTTTCGACCAACGGTCAACAAATACACCAGCTACCGAACCAAATAGCACAGCGGGAATAGTAGAGGCTATCATTAATGCTGATACCCACCCACTAATTGTTTGTTCTCCAGTTGGAACTTGGGTTTTGATGAGTGCTATCATCAATACTAAATACACTTTATCTGCCAATTGGCAGAAGACTTGACCGCCCCAAAGTGCTAAAAAGTTGTAATTTTTGAGTACAGGTAAAAAACCTTCTTCTGAAATTTCTTTTAATGTTATGTTGTCTTGATTATCTATTTGATTTTCATTACTATCTGAACTTATTGTGCCATTATTGCTAGATAAGTTCGGTTCGGCGACAAGTGATGCCTTCAATTGATCGCAGTTATTAGTCGCTTCATCGATTTGAGCATCCAGTCCTTCGTTTTGCTTGTCTTCTGAGGTAGTCAATTTCTGACTCGATGTCTTAGAAACACTACTAAGATGATTGCTTTTAGAAGTGGATGCTTGATTTTTAGTTGATGTTGGTAAAGGCGATAGGATTTTCCTATCTAATTCAGAAGGTTGCATCATGGTTGGCAGCAAAATAAGAATCGATTAGGACAGCAGAACGAATTAAACGACCAAAATGGTACTGAGCATACTGGCGCAATACTTGTTCGATAGACAACCAATAGTTATCGGGAACTGCATCAAAGCTGGAAGTACCCGCAACAGATGAAAGTTGCTGAAGCAGTGAAAGTTCGGTAGCACTGAGACGTTTTAACAGCGTTGGTAACTCTTGTTGGTGATAAATCGTTTCATATACTAGAGAATTATTGCTTTGGTCCGAAGACGAGTTGTAACTTCCTCCAACTTCGCTGACAGTAAGAGCAACTAGTTCTATCCCTTCGTGTATCGGATGTTGTGCTTCTTTTCGCAAATGTTCCCACGCTGTTAGACAGACTACCCCCCCGGCACTAACGCTAAAACCGACTTGCAAAAGCGTTTCATTAAAATCGGGTACTAGTTCTTTGTGTGTCAAACAGCAAGCTTCGACTTGCGGTGCTAATCCGGATAAAGCTAAAAATTGAAAAACTGCATGACTCAATAATGCCAAAACTGTAGATGGGTTACTTTGAGCAACTGCCTCTAAACGGGTCAAATATAAATTTAACAACTCATATAATTCATCTTGAGGATTGTCGCTCAAAGCTTGACATAAAACAATTTCAGCCAAATACTGGCTAGCAGCTAACTTACCCAAATCCTTAGCCAGTCCTGGATACGATTTTAACGTATTTGCTTGCGTAATTTTATCAAGCGATCGCCCTTTCACAATTAATATTTCGTTCACTACGAACATTCCACTCCTGCCTCCCAGGCTAGAGTTATGCTTACGCGCCCCAGGTGCGATCGCGGTCAATAATCCGTACTCTTTTGTCAAAATCGTTACTAGCCTATCTGCTTCCCCAAATGGTTGGGATTTCAGATTAATGCCAGTTGCTTTATAAGTTTTACTCATTAGTTATTGGTCATTAGTTACTGGTCAGTGGTTATTAGTTATTGGTCAGTAGTCATTAATTATTAGTCAACTGACACCTGACACCTGACACCTGACAACTAACTATTCTTCATTTTCCAGCTTACCGCGCCCTTTGATCAATTCAACACTCCGCGAAGTACCCAAGCGAGTTGCCCCTGCTAATATTAAGTCTAAAGCTTCTTCGGACGTGCGAATACCCCCAGAAGCTTTAATTCCCACCCTGTCCCGTGCAACTTCTTTCAAAAGACGTACATCCGCTACAGTTGCCCCTCCATTCCAACCCGTACTTGTTTTCAGAAATGATGCACCAGCATCCATTGCAATTTCGGCTGCGTATCGTTTCTCAGCATCCGTCAACAAGTTTGTCTCCAAAATCACCTTCACAATCGCGCCGCCCAAGTGCGCCGTATCCACCACCGCGATCTCGTTGCG
>JANNFJ010000395.1:0-3069 GCA_031379725.1 Calothrix sp. OTE_75_metabat_31 | reverse complement strand
AAAAGGCACTCATAAAGAAAGACTATTCTATCGGCTTTGTAGCCATCTTTAATGGTCGCTTTATTTCCGCCGTCTTGTACTAGTACTTATGTATGCAATCAAAGCGTTTATTGGGGTCAATGTAAGTAAAAAAAATAATGTTTTTTATACACCATATCCACTGAGGACTGAGGTGGTTTCACTAGTAGGTGTGGGCTGAAATCTAAGTGAAAATATTTAGTGTAAATGCAATATATTAATCATTGATATTTCTAGCCACAAATCCAATTACGCAAATTACTCGGTCATATAGGACTACTATCTGATTTATGTTGGCGTAGCCTGCGCCTTGCGCTTAAATATACGTAGGGTGCGTTAGCGCTTCTCGTAACGCACCGTTGCGAGGCTTTGGTGCGTTACGAACTTCGTTCTAACGCACCCTACGATACTTAACTTTATAAGCGTAAGCGCTGGCTACGCCTACAAAAATCAAATATGAATCCTACATAAATTACAACTATTGCTTTAATGTTTTTACAAGCAATGGAATTTTGACCAGTATAAATACGGTAAATAGAATTTTTTATTATCAATAATCAGCATTTACTTTTTTGCAAATCAATTATTATTGTTGACTTTAATTTTATGCAATATCGAAGTAAATCCTCGAAATCAAAGAGTAAGAATCGAATCAATATATCGGTATGGACTAAAGCTATTTTTATATTTTCAATACTTTTATTTATATTTACAGCTAACAGGGTTAGTTATGGAATTACATTACCTACCGCTCACTTAACCTCGGCATTTAGTTATCGAGAATTTTTACAACCACCCATAGACCCCTTTGAATTATTATTCCCAACAATTATTGTTGCTTATATCTGTATTTTACTACCATTCATTCCATCAAATAACTGGACTCGTTTAATTAACAAAATTATTATTTTCATATTATTATTTCGTTATTCTATATGGCGGATAACGACTTTAAACTTAGACCATTGGGTAAGTGCAACCTTTAGTTTATTTATTTATGCTATCGAAATAATTAGTCTTTTTCTATTTATTATTTATTCGCTGCAATCAATTTGGTCGAGTGCTAAGAAACGCAGTGTTGAGGCAGATAAATACGTTCAAGATATCTCTTTTGGAAAATACATAACATCAGTCGATGTTTTGATATCTACCGACAACGAAACCGAACAAGCTATCTATCGGACAGTAATTGGCTGTCAAGCAATCAATTATCCGAGCAAAAAAGTTTATATACTTGATGCTAGTTGTCGAGAACATATTCGTGAGTTAGCTGAAAAATTAGGCTGCGAATATATTACTCAACCAGATATTAACCCGACCAAAGCCGAAAATATAAATTATGCTTTGTCACAAACAAATAGCGAATTAATTTTTATGATAGATGCGGGTGTGATACCGCTGAAGAATTTTTTGATGCGAACGATTGGCTTTTTTGAAAAACCAAATGTTGCATTAGTCCAAACTCCACAAGCTTTTTACAGTTCTACCAGAAATATACACAATTTCAAAATTGAACGCATCGTTTCTAATATAGCAAGTTCTGGATTTACTCAATCGTGCCGTGATGTTTTCAATAGTGTATTGTGTTGTGATTCTTATGTTGTCAGACGCACAGCGTTAGAATCTGTTGGTGATTTAACAAAATTTTGGGGAGAATCTTTAACTTCGGCTAAAATGCTGACTCTCGGTTGGCGGATAGTTCATTTGGATGAGGTACTATCTATAGGAGAGTCAAGACAAACATATCTTAACGCAATCGAGCAGCAGGTTCGCTGGCATTATCGCAATTATCAAATATTTTCTGCTGGTGATACTATACCAATTTGGTCAAAATTAGATTTTTGGCAAAAAAGCTATTTTTTCACACTTTATGTGAGTAATTTTGCAGCTTTTTTTCGGGCTATATTTATGTTGTCACCAATAGTTGCACTATTCTTAGGTACTTCACCTATTATTGCAACTCCAATAGAACTTATTTACTATTTAGTACCCTATTTATGGTTAATGATTGGCAGCTACTCATGGAGTAGAGAGTATTCTACTTCTTTTTTATTAAATGAAGTTTCCGAAACAATTCTTTGTTATCCACTAGTAAAATCTTTAATCTTCGCAATTCGCAATTCTTTTAAATCGCACTTGAACATCCATAAGATAAAATCCGAAACCGGGTTTCTAGCGAAAAGTAAAAATTATAATCTCGACTATACCTCTGCGCTGTTAATTAGTACCATTGTTATGGTTGCTGTCCTGTGCTGGCATTTGATTAACCATCGCGTTGGCATTTGGCAAACTGCAACTTCGAGCGAGTTTGGATTAATATTTTTGATATTGGCCTACAACCTTGTAATGATGGGGATTGCTTTGTTCATAAGTGTTGACCAACCTCAAAGACGGACAGTAGATAGATTTTCTTTACAAGCTGGATGTAGAATTGTTGCAGACTCGCGCATTTTTATCGGTTATACAAATAATATTTCTTTACGTGGTGCGGAGATTACGCTTATAGATAGTAAGTGGGTGCGCGACGGCAATACAGGAATATTAAAATTTATACCTTCATCAAGCGGAGAAAAACTAGATTTTCCCGTAGATATCGAGTTCGTCAAGGTCGAATTTCTTGAACATAATTTGACTCTAGAAGCTAAATTTCTACGTCAAAGATTATATAAAAAGCAGTACAGTATTGCCTTAGAATTTACTAATGTTAGTTTAGAAGAAAATCACGAGTTAGTTAAGATGATTTACTGCGATAGGATTTCGTGGAAACGTGCAAATACTAGTAGTCTATGTCAAAAGTAGTGGGGGGGGGCGGGGCGCGTTAAAAATATAAAAAATCAAGAATTTGGATATTATAATATTGAAAAAGGAGATAAATTGTCTGTAATTTCCAAAAGATTTAATATAGATATGTCTAAAATAATTGAAGCTAATAAAGGGACTTTTACTGATCCACAACAAATTAAGTTTGGGCAGAAATTAATAATACCACTGTATGAACTCTCAAATATTCCAAATAAAGATCAATTAATTAATTTCCGTAAACCAGAAATT
>JANNFJ010000379.1:0-2293 GCA_031379725.1 Calothrix sp. OTE_75_metabat_31 | reverse complement strand
CGAAACATAAAGCGGTTCGGCAGATTGCACTCCTGGTACATCTTTAATCTGATAGAGACGACGGCGGGGTAAAGTATCCGCCAGATTTAAGTCTCGATACTGAGCGCTAGTAATGATGATGTCTGCATCCATGCCGCGATTGAGCATCGTATTGCTGTCAAACAATGCTGCCTGAATGCCGAGTTGAGCAAACATCAATAGATCCGCAAAGCCAATTCCAGCAACTGCAACTAACAGCCGTGATTTGTTTTTCTTCAGTTGTAACCAGCCTAACGGAGTTCGGTCTCGTAGCGCCTGCCAAACACCCTTGGGCGAAGGGCGAGCAGTTAGCAAATCTGGTGGAGTTGAGGGCGGTTCAGGCAACATTAACGTCATAGCTCAATCCTCCTACTACTTGCGCTCTTTGTGAGTCCAGCGGCTTTTTGAGCAGAGCGGGCAGACAACCTGATTACCTCGCCACGCAGTTTCAGGTAGCCCAGAGGCGTTACGGTTTTAACCCTGAAAACCGCTGCTGGTTGGGCGGTTTGGATGGAGGTAGTATGCCATCGCCACAGCGAATAAGCCCCTCCTCCACCCAAAAGAAGCACTGCACCAACGACTAAAAGCTGCCTGAAAGATAACCGCTTACCAATGATTTCGACCCTTTGACTGTGCATCATGCTAGACTTCGTAAGTTAAGGAAAATTTTTATTTGAATGATAGTAATTCAAACGTTTGTTTGATATAATTAAAACATGTGTTTGAATAAATTGCAACATGCCAATCTGAAATACTTAGCACCCAAAAGCGTAAATACACCTACCATTTTCTAAGGCTACAGACCGAATTTGTCAAGGTTCATAATGTTATATTTACTTAGTCCAAGCTAGGCTGTTGACTTTGATGTAATTTCCCTGTTTTTGCTTAATGCAACTTTTTCGTTATTTAACTGGTTCCCAGCCCGGATGCTGGAACCTATGAATGGAGGTTCTGCCTCCAGTTCAGCAATAAGAAAAGCCAACACAAAAACTGCATGAATTTTTAGCCGAAAAAACCCACAAAGTCAATAGCCTAGCCCCAAGCTGTGTTATAAAGCTTGATTCATCTAGTAACTGGCAAGTTCTCAATTACAATTGACAAAGGTTGAACCGATGCAAGAAATTGTGGTTACTCCAACAAGTGATACCAAAGAACAAATCATCAGTGTTGCTGAACGCCTTTTTGCCGAGCGAGGCTTTGCTAGTACCACATTACGTAATGTGGTCAGTGAGGCAGGGGTCAACTTGGCTGCTGTTCACTACCACTTCGGTTCAAAGGAATATCTATTTCGAGCCGTGGTTGCGCGGTTTGCTCGTCCAGTTGTTGAGCAGGAATTAGCACTGCTAGAAAAACTTCAGGCCGGGCATGAAGTGCCATCGGTGGAGGCGATCTTGACTGCACTACTAAAACCCTGCCTAGAAATTTTGACCCAAGATAAAGATACCTTGCTAGTGCGGGCCCAATTTATGGGGCGTTGTCGAACAGAACCTGAACCAATTAAGAGTATTGCGGCCGGGGAATTTGCTGTGTCTACTGAGGCATTTTTGGATGCGTTGCAACGTACACTCCCTGAGCAGTCAAGATCGCAACTCTACTGGAAGTTTGATCTGGTAATTGCAGCGTTAATCCGAGTGCAAGCTGAAGCTGGGCAACCTTTTGCACTGCTCCAGAGTACAGAACCCGAAGATATTCAAAATGCAATAGAGCAAATGGTTAAGTTTCTTAGTCCAGGAATGCGATCGTAAATTAACCTGAGTTTTGATTAAGCAGTTTGAGTTAAGTGGCACTAAGATAAGCCGAAACAGATATTAAACAATAACTTGGAGTACTGAAATGTCAATGAAAATTACTGTATAAAAAATAGCAAATGTATTTTAGCTAAATCTGGGATTCATACGGATATTTGCCTAATATAAAAAACCTTAATTCTAAAAGGTTTGATAATACGTCACTACTCATAAATATGGCGAAGATATTGTAATGTAGTCGCAAGTAAGGTCGCTAGCCGCATAGTCAAAATTAATACAAATTTATCCCTCTAGGAAAACCCCGATGTATCCAGTTAAGCTAGATTATATCAAATCCTGGTAAATGCACATGGTAGGGCAAGCGCATCTCAAAGTGCCACAATAAATATTGATTGTGAAATGAATATATGTATTACTCCCTTTTCGCTAGAAGATTGCCTAATAATGTAGGAAAAATTATTACATAAGGTGACAAGAGTCATATGTCGGTGAGCATCTAAAGAATGGAACGTTTAAACTATGCGAAC
>JANNFJ010000374.1:0-2424 GCA_031379725.1 Calothrix sp. OTE_75_metabat_31 | reverse complement strand
CCAGAAAGTACACCACCTTGCAACACTCCTTTTCCTGGATAAACGGGTTTTCCGGCAACGACAATTCCCGAACGTAATTGCCCTTCAAGTAATTGCAATACAATTGGTTCAAGGTGTAATTCCTCCAGTGCAGTTAACAACAACGGCCAACAGAGGTTGTCATAAAAATCAGCGATATCAGCTTTGATAATCCATTTTGGCTGATACTGGTAGTAGGAATATAAATGCTGTACAGCTTGTTGGATGCCGCGTCCGGGACGATAGGCATAGCTACAATCGAGAAAAGTATCTTCCAAGGGAAAATACAGTTCATCAAGTAGTAAACGCTGCACGATTTTGTCCTGCACGGTAGGAATGCCAATCAACCGTTTACCGCCATTTTTCTTAGCGATATAAAACCCTTTTGCAGGGCTTGCAGTATAAGTTTCGTAGTGGATTTGGTAAGCAATATTGCGTAATTTATCGGCAGCCATTGACTCGAATAAGTCAACAGATATACCATCTACACCCGCAGCTTTACTTCCCGCACGAATTTGTAACCATGCGGCTGTAATGAGTTCGAGGGAAAAATGCATGGAAAGTTAAAGGGTAGAAGTTAAACATCATTCATCTGAAATCAATAAAACTCAAATGTGTAATTTGAGGCATTATATTAGGAGCATTACTGCAAATTCCTCTGCACAAGTGAGAAGGCTAATTAGGGTTAAAAATACAAAGAATACTTTGTATTTCTTTTGACTTTTGCCTTTAAATTAATTTTTACACCCCTCTATATGAGTTCATGTATGAGTTATTGACTTAGTTATATGACTTGGTATATGACTTATATAGAATTCTTTACTTTTTTACTCTTTATGGGACGTACTCTGGTTGCATCACCTGAAGGCGTTAGTATTGCAAGAAAAGCCCTAAAAGTTAGAAATTTAACCCAAACCGATTTGGCTATTCAGGTCAAATTAGCTTACTCAACTGTTAGTAATTTTTTTAATGAGAACCCGATATATCGCGTTAATTTTCAGGAAATCTGTGTCTTTCTGGGTTTGAATTGGCAAGAGATTGTTGCACCTAGTGAAGAAATCAAAAAACTAACACCCCTCGAAGAACTTTGGCAAAAACTTCAAGCGTTAGGTTCTTATACCGACCAAATGGGATTAGTCCTGGCACAAGAAGAAACTTTAAGTTGGGTAAAAAAAATACCGAGTCGTTACGAAAAAGCAGTGAAAACAGGTAGCTATATTCGTTTTGAAGTCAATTTAGAGATACCAGGATATTTACTGCTGTTGCAAAAAGATACATTAGGTAAACTATGGTGTTTTTGCCCCTCATGTTTTGCACCTCAACCAAAATTGGAAAAGGGTAAAACAATTCTTCCACAAGAAGGTTCAGAGACTAATTCATTGTGCATTGAAGGTACACCAGGTATAGAAGTTATTCTGGCAGTAGTTACTCAAGACATGCCTAAGTTGCAATGGCTATCACAAGCAAATGACGAACCTTTGGAGTTAACCGAAAACTTTATTATGGAATTACTCAATTACATAAATTTAAGTGGAGATAATCAAATTTTATATACTGAGTACGAAATTGTTGAGTGAAAAATACAAATAGAGAGGAGAAAGTTATAGGACTTGAGTACAACGTAATTATAAACCACACAGACACAGAGAACACAGAGGTAAGAGGGTTTGGGAGAGTTTTTGCGTAAGTCCGAAGTTACAGCATTTTTAATCTAATTAAGTCACAAAGAGTATCCCCTCTTGTGCCTCTGCGCCTCTGCGACTCTGCGTGAGAAAAACAAGACACCGTTTTCTATGAAAAATATCTCAAGCCTTATAGATAAACTAAATCAACTCAATAGCAGAGTTGTCCAACTGGTTCAAGAAGGAGATTTTGAGTCAGCATTACTAGTCACGCAAGAAGCTATAAAATTAGGACGAGAAAATCTTGGCGAACATTCGGTGTTAGCAGATAGCTTAAATAACCTTGCAGAATTATACCGAATCCAAGGACGCTATCTATTCGCAAAGCCTTTATATCTCGAAGTTTTAAATATGCGACAAAACTTGTTGGGAGAAACACATCCCGATGTTGCCGAATCTTTAAATAACTTGGCAGCATTTTTAGTTACCCAAGGACATTATCAAGAAGCAGAGGAGAACTTATTTGCAGCCTTAAATATCTGGAAACATAAGTTGGGGGAAGAACATACAGAAATAGCAACCAATCTTAATAATATTGCTGAAGTCTATCGTGAACAAGGACGTTATCAAGATGCTGAACAGATGTAACCGTTCACAGGTTTTATTGCGCTACAGCGAAAAATAGGTACATGCAGATGGTACATTAAGAGGCATGGACAAAAACTGCCTCGCTTACGGGATTGAAATTCTCGACTCAGATTGGGAAAAAACTCCACCCAGTGTC
>JANNFJ010000362.1:0-6649 GCA_031379725.1 Calothrix sp. OTE_75_metabat_31 | reverse complement strand
CACTCAATGGAGCCAACCTTTTTTGGAAAGTTCAACGGATTGAGCGCTTGCACCTGGGGCAACAAGAGCCTGGGCGCCTGTTTCGCCCAATAGGTGAAAAGATCGCCGCAGGGCAGGAGTTCGCTCGTATAACTTTCGACGGTTGACTTGCCCTGTTCGTGTAACATCAGGCCCGCAAGCGCTTCAGCGTTTCTCAAAAATAATTTGCCCGCTCATGGGTTCAATTAGTCGCAGTAAAGTTCGTGCTAGGGTACTTTTACCACATCCCGACTCGCCTACTAAACCGACTGTTTCACCGCGCTTAATATCAAACGATACATCATTCACCGCCATGTAGTAGCGTTTCGTCCCACCAAACACACCTTTGATGGGAAAACCGACTTTCAGATTTTTGATTTGTACGAGTACTGCTTCTTGTTCGAGGTTTGCAAATCGTTGCGTGACTTCTTGCGAGCTAATTTCGATGGGGGAAGAGGGTGATTTGGCTTTAATAATCATTTCTCCGGTTGATGTTTCTTCGACACTCATATAGTCGGAAACAGTGAGGAGCTTCTGCGGACGGCTACTAAGTGTCGGGCGGCACGCTACTAGCCCTTTGGTATATGGATGCTTGGGACTGTTAAAAATTTCGCTAGAGTCGCCAAATTCAACTACCTTGCCCTTATACATTACTGCAACTTTATCGGCAATTTCCGATATTAAGCCCAAATCGTGGGTAATAAAAATCATCGCCATATCGCGTTTTTTTTGCAACTCGTTCAGCAATTCGAGAATCGTTGCTTGCACTGTCACATCTAATGCTGTGGTCGGTTCGTCAGCAATCAGTAATAGGGGGTTACAGGAAATCGCCATTGCAATCATTACCCGCTGCAATTGTCCCCCCGAAAGTTGATGCGGGAAGCGGTCTAACATCGAATCTTTGTGGAGGTTTACCAACTCGACGAGTTTTTCGGGCGTGAGGGGAGAATTTGTTTGTTTGGCAGTTTCTAAATATTGCTCTTTGAGTTGGTCATCGCTGGGGAGAAGTTTGACTTCCTGAAGTCCTGCGATCGCTTTTTGTTTTGCTTCAGCTTTGGTAATGTTTTGGTGACGTAATATTGCTTCAATTAGTTGATACCCAATTGTAAACACCGGGTTAAGCGAACTCATCGGTTCTTGGAAAATCATGGCAATATCACCACCCCGATACAATTGCATTTGTTCGGGGGGTAAAGAAGCCAAATTTATTGGTGTTGCGTTTGGTTGGGGGGTAAATAAGATTTCACCCGCACTGACTCTTCCCGGTGGCTGTACTAAACCCATCACCGCAAACGATGTTACAGATTTACCGCTTCCTGACTCTCCCACGATTCCCAACGTTTCACCGCGACCCAAGTCAAAAGAAATGCCATCAACTGCTTTGACTGTTTTAGTATCTCCGGGAAATTCAACTTGCAAATTGCGAACGCTGAGGATTGTGTCTGTCATATTGGGGGAGTAGGGAGTAGGAGGAAGGGGGAAGGGGAGGGAAGATGGGGAAGGGGGGAAAGGCAGAAATTTAACAACAATACGATAATGATTCTTTGCGTTGGCGTTCGCCCTTGGCGTGGCGAAGCCTCAGCCTCTCCAAAGGAGAATCGCATACTTGTCTTTATTCTCTCTTTCCCTACTCAATAACGGGCGGGGTTACCCCGCCCCTACGAACCTGTACGGGCGGGTTCACGGATATTTTCTTTGATAATTTAAAGATATTGGTAAACCCGCCCCTACTCGCTTCTTTAAAATGGAATATCGTCTTCTTCCATTGCTGGATATGTGCTTGGCTCGTAATTTTTTGGTGGTGGTGGTGCTTGGTCGTAGTCATTATCTGGCATGACACCTACATTTGTCCGCGCTGGGGTTTTTGTTGCCGCAGGTTGTTGGTAGCTAGGAGGAGCGCTATTATTTGCGGGTGGACGATTTGCTGGTGCGGAATTGGTTCGGGTATTGGTTTGTGCTGCGGGGGTTCGTTCCGTCGGTTCTGGGGCTGAAGTTGTAACCACTGCATTGCCAAGGGAATGAATTTTTTGCACTGTCATTTCGGCGCGTTTTTCTTTGAACCCTTCACGCTGGATGGTATTCATCGTCAAGCGTCCTTCGATGAGGACGCGATCGCCTTGATGGTAATTTGCGTGAATTTCTTCCGCCATCTTACCCCAGCCAATTACTTTTAACATTGATGGTGGGTCATCAGGTTTGCTGCCAGGAAACTGCACCATCATTTCAGCTAGTTCTAACCCGTCGGGTGTGTGACGAAGTTGTGGTGGGTTGGTAATTTCTGCCATCAATATGCAGCTATTCATGTTTATTCTCCTTTTTAGAATTGGATTTAGGGAAAAGGGGATGTTTTATTTGGTCAGCTATAGGATGCTCGAAGCAGCGCGAAATTTGCAATTAAATCATGGGTGGAAACGCTGCACGCTATAACAGTGGGATGAAAACAAAAGGTATTTTATTAATTTTAATATTCTAATAAATTTACTAGTTAATAGATTCCATCATACATAGTCAACATTTCCGACTTTTCTCAATAATTTGTAATTAATGCATCTGCATTTTAACCGCTCGTTACGTTATTGCACAGAGCTAGAGCGATAGTTGTGCAGTATATTCAATAGTGCAATTGTACCATATCAAAGAGGGAGTAGGGAGTATATAAAGCGAGCAAGATGCTCGCACTACAATCAACCATCAAACGCAAAAAACCGATGTAGAGACGTTACATGTAACGTCTCTACATCCCTCACAATTAATGACCATTACCACTAGTAGTCCATGTCATAAGTTTTTAGGGGTTCAATAATATTCAGTAATGCGTAGGCAAAGCCAGCCCTTTGGGCTTACATCTTGCTCGCTTTAATGTAATACGCAAGCAAGATGTAAGCCCAAAGGGCTCAATACTGCTCGGTTAATAAAATTCGATAACCCGAAAAACTTGTAGAGACGCGAAATTTCGCGTCTTTACATTCCCGAAATCATCACGGAAAAACCTTAACCGAGCAGTATTGCCTGCGGGCTGGCGCAAGCCGAAGCACTACCTCCCAAAATTAATGACACAAACCACTAGTCTTTACTCCCTACTCCCCCCTTTTGCAGTATTGTTAACTTTTATTAAATGCGCCGAACGTGTATGATGAGCGCTGAATTATTATTTTGCTACTGCGTCGATGTCTGTAGTGCTTGTATCATTTATTCTTATTTCTTTGTTTCTAACAGTAACCATTGACCACTGACCACTGACTACTAACAACTGACCAATAACCAATAACCATTAACTATTTATTGTGGCACAAGTTATTTTAGAAAACGTTTACAAGAGTTTTCCCCACCGTAAAGGGGAAGTGGTTGCAGCATCAACACAAAATCCCACTCATGCAAATCCAGGTGATACCGCACCGGAAGGTGTTAGCGTGTTGCGACGGATAAATTTGACGGTTGCAGATGGGGAATTTATGGTGCTGGTGGGGCCATCTGGTTGCGGTAAAAGTACGCTATTGCGACTAATTGCTGGGCTGGAAACCATGACTGGGGGTAATATGTGGGTGGGGGATAAAACTATTAACGACCTTCCCCCGAAAGAGCGCGACATTGCAATGGTGTTTCAAAATTATGCTCTTTATCCGCATATGACAGTGTATGATAACATCGCTTTTGGATTGCGGCGGCGGTTGGGGGTTGGGGAAAACTCGAAGTGGACGGATAAATTGCTGGTAGGAGCGACGCGAAAGTTACCAAAGGGATTGCAGTATATCTCTGAGCAGGAGCGCGATATTCGAGAGCGGGTAAGGTCTGTAGCGCAGTTATTGCAGATGGAGGGATTGTTAAATCGACTACCCAAGCAGCTTTCGGGAGGACAGCGGCAGCGAGTCGCATTGGGACGTGCGATCGCACGCAACCCGCAGGTATTTTTAATGGATGAACCGCTTTCTAATTTAGATGCGAAGCTAAGGGCAGAAACTCGCGCTCAAATTGTGAAATTGCAGCGTCAGTTGGGAACGACTACGATTTACGTTACCCATGACCAAACCGAAGCGATGACGATGGGGGATAGGATTGCCATTTTAAATCAAGGACAACTCCAGCAAGTTGCACCTCCGTTAGAACTCTACAACCGTCCGGCAAATCGCTTTGTTGCTGAATTTATTGGTTCTCCACCAATGAATTTTATACCTGTGGAGTTTCATGCACCGCAGCTAATTACTAACGGTGATTTCCGCATGACTTTGCCGGATATATGGTCTACTGCTTTGCAAAAATATGACGGTCGCACTTTAATTTTAGGGATTCGTCCCGAACATTTGAGCTTGAGTTTACCTGCAACTAAAAATTTGCCCGTCCAAGTTGAATTGGTTGAGAATTTGGGTAACGATAGTTATCTTTCGACTCAGCTTATTTTATCGGGCTTTGACAGCAAGTCATTTTTGACCAATTCGCTGCAAGTGCGAATTCCCCCCGATCGAAATGTGCGGCTTAGTGAGCAAATTTGGTTATCGATAACACCTGAAAAAATTCACTTTTTCGACCCTGAAACCGACATGGCAATATATCCCAAAACTTCGCCAACTTTGCCTTTTGAGAAATAATGCACGACATATAAACTAAAAAATGGACTTTTGTAGGTTGGGTGCAGCTTTCTTCGTAACCCAACATTTACGTTAAAATTGTTGGGTTACGCTCCGCTCCACCCAACCTACGATCTTTCAAAGTGACGATATAGATCCCGCGACATGTCAGAATTAATCAGGCTTATATTTCTTCTGGATTTACACCCAATTCACGTAATCGTGCCGCCAATCTTTCAGCCCGTTGTTCAGCTAACTGACGCTGTTGACGTTCGACTTCAACGCGATCGCCCGATTGCACAGCCAATTCCACCGGAGTTGGTATCCAATTATTTGTTGCATCATACCAACGCATCCACAACGCTTCCACCCCTTGGTAACTACCTTGCCATAGCCCCAAACCTAATTCCAATTCAGAAAACCAAAAACGCTCATCGCTCAAAGTCAATTCCTGATATTGCGCTCCTCTGAGTTCAAAAATACGTAATTCATTTGTGTAGCGGCTATACACAATGTAGTAAGGAATGCGGAGGATACGCTCGTAAACTTCCCATTTACTTGGCGGCTTAACTACATCGCGCAAACTTTGCCCCAAGTCTTCTTTTTCCGTACCTGGAGACAGCAATTCTACCATTAGAAAGGGACTAACCCCTTCTTGCCAAACTACATAAGATAAACGCATCTCACGAGCCTCGTACAGCCGAGAAACACCTACAACAGCAAACCAATCTGGACGTTTGTACCATAGAGGATTGCGAGAATCATAATATAAATTTAAATCGGTAGCAACACATACTCTGTCTGGTGGATAGGTCGGGGGTATAAAGGTATCTTCCAACAGACGGGGTTGCCAAATATGAAACTGATCGGGCAAACCAGGATCCTCCACTTCTTCGCTAGGAAGATCGTACATCGTAGGCAGCACTTCTTTTACAGGGCGAGGGGGATCTGTTTGATACATAACTGCATTTGGATGACCAACTACATATAGGTTAATACATTAGGAGAATAATCGCTATGTAGAGACGCGTACCGCTAAGGTGGAACCTGCAGGGTAATATCGCGTCTCTCCCAGGTATTTTTCCCAGAACGAAATCCATCTATCAAAATTGCCCAATATTCTCGCGGTGATGCGGTGACATTAAACTGCTAATATCGGGACCCAAAGGAATAATAGCACCTGGATTCAATGGAAATAAATTCCCATAGTAATCACGCTTCACACTTTCTAAATCGCACGTTTGGGCAACACCTGGAAGCTGATACAAATCGCGCAAATAAGCACCTAAATTTTGGTAATCTTGAATGCGGCGTTGATTACATTTAAATAATCCATGATAAACCACATCAAACCGAAACAAAGTAGTAAATAACCGCACATCAGCAAGGGTAATATTCCCACACAAATAACGATTGGTTGCTAAGACTGCATCGATTTCATCTAAAGCCGAAAATAACTGCTGGCAAGCTTCCTCATAAGCTGCCTGCGTTTGGGCAAACCCGCAACGATACACCCCATTATTGATAGCATGATAGATTTTCTCATTCCAGCTATCAATTATTTCTCGCATTTCTTCAGGATATAAATCCACTGTGGAATTTTTGGCAAACTCGTTAAATTCCCCGTTCAATATCTCGATAATATCTGCACTTTCATTATTAACTATCGTCTTAGTTTGCGTATCCCATAGCACCGGAACCGTACACCGTCCTTGATAACCGGGTTGCGCTAAATTGTATAATTCTGGTACTGTCTGACAGCCTTCTTCTTCGACGTTCAATACCCAAATTCCGGCTTCACCTGGCGATACAATTGATACTTGAATAGCTGATTCTAAACCCTTAATCGCCCGTCCAACCAAGGTTCGATGTGCCCAAGGACAACCTAGACCGACGTATAAACGGTATCGTCCTGATTCAGGTTTGTATGTATCACTATTATTACTAACCGAATTTCTAAATTGACTTGCAGGACGGATATATTCACCCGATTTGCTGCGAGGCGCAAGTTGCGACATCATCAGATGCCACATTGTAGACCAAACAAACTTACCTAGTTTAATGATAAA
>JANNFJ010001024.1:0-12404 GCA_031379725.1 Calothrix sp. OTE_75_metabat_31 | reverse complement strand
TTCCATCTGACCAACCTGCTGGTTACTATGGAGAAAATTCATTCGAGTTTTTCCAATCCGATAGACGTAAAAATAAAAAAGGCATTATAGCTATAGATTTAATGAGGTGGCAACCATGATTAAAGATGAATTAGAATATGAAGTTAGTCAAGAATGGGTTACTAAGTTCAAAAAATCTATAGCTGCGATGGATAATGATGAAGCAGCTATTCAGAAAGACTATACGCGGTACTCGCAGAACCGAAGTGCCTTACAATGCCATATAGAACAGTTAGAAGCTGAAATATCTGAATACGAAACACTTATTAATTGTACAAAAAATCAACCAATCACAATTAAAGTAGATTCTTTCTGTAAATTACCAGATGCTTTAATAAAAGCTAGAATTGCCGCTAAAATTAGTATTGAGGAACTTGCTGCAATGTTAGGCATTGAAAGCGCACGAGTTTTGGAATACGAAAAAACTGATTATCAATGTGCTAGCTTTGCAGAAATTATCGAAGTCATTACTGTATTAGGTGTAGAATTTGATAATGCTACTGTACGTGTAGACTTTGAAGAAATTGAACATGTCAAGAGAGTTATGGAAAAGTGGGATAAGAAAAAGGCTCAAGCAACGAGTAAAGTATAATTGATGCGGGTCTTTACTAGCATCGCGATAACAAACTAGTAATCCATGTCATTAATTTTGACACTTTCGCTCTTGCCCATATCCCCGACTTCGCAGAAGTTGTCGGGGATCTAGCAACCCCACCCTGCGGGAAGCAAGCTACAGAACTTATGACATGGAACACTAGTAACAACTACATTATTTAAGTAACTTTAATGACAACTAATTTACTTATTAAAGTTAGAACACTTACCCAATAGTTTACCCCTAGACGACACCGTTCGTCGCATCGAATTGGTCGGAGGTGTACCAATTTTCCACGCTTCTACTATTGTAATTGAACGAATTGAAACATCGTATGATTACATCCTATCTTAAATTTATACTTATTAAATTCAGTAAATATGCTAGTGTATAGCAGATAATTGTTTTAATTGAGGTGGCTCGTGACATTAGATTTGCTTGCAGATATTTACAATTCCTTTAATCCTTTCGAGACTGCATCGAAAGAAGCGTATGTTGATTGTCGAGAAGTAAGGGGTAACTGGGAAGTATTTCAAGAGTTGGGGAGGAAAATTACACTTTCTAACCAGCCTACTTGTCAACTTTGTTCGGGACATAGAGGAACTGGCAAGTCCACAGAGCTATTGCGTTTGAAAACATACCTAGAAGAAAAGGGATATTTTGTTGTTTACTTTGCGGTAGATGACCAAGATATCGAACCGGAAGATGTGGAATATGCTGACATATTAATGGCTTGCACTCGGCATTTGGTGGAAGGGATTAAAATAGAACAACATAACCCACTATTAGAATGGATGGAGCTACGCTGGGAATCCTTTAAAGATTTGATGCTGATGGAAGTATCGTTTCAAGGGTTGAGTTTAGAACAACAGATTTCCCAGTTTTCTAAGATTACAGCCACAATCAAAGCTATTCCGGATAAGCGACGAGAACTACGTCAAAAAATTAATGCCAATACACCTTCGTTGGTTGAAGCGCTAAATAACTTTATTCTGCAAGCTCAAAAATCCTTACCTAAAGCGAAAAATAAAGGGTTAGTAATAATTGCTGATAATTTAGACAGGATTGTTGAAGTTCAAGAAGAAGGGAAACGAAGCAATTATGAAGAAATCTACCTAAATCGCAGCGAAATGTTGCGGGGATTGAAGTGTCATGTTATCTACACTGTGCCGATTGATGTTGTATACTCAGACTCAGTAACTAATATTGAAGCTAGCTACCATAAACTTGATGTAGTACCGATGATGATGGTGCGAAATCGTGACGGTAGCGTTAATGAAGCTGGTCTTAATAAATTGCGAGAACTGATTTGTCAGCGAGTTCGACTAATCAA
This sequence comes from Calothrix sp. OTE_75_metabat_31, assembly GCA_031379725.1. Classification (GTDB taxonomy): domain Bacteria; phylum Cyanobacteriota; class Cyanobacteriia; order Cyanobacteriales; family Nostocaceae; genus JANNFJ01. Next base: position 10,437 of record JANNFJ010001024.1, on the reverse strand, counting down.
ACCAGAATTAGAAAAAACATTAGATAATAAAGTAGAAGGGTTAAATTTGCCATCGGTGTTTGATAGTCCAGAAACACTGAATAATCTTTGCTTGATGAGTGGTGGCCATATGCGGGATTTGATGAAGTTAATTCAAAGTGCTATTGAGCAAGTTGATGAATTACCGATTACAGAAAGAGCTGCAAAACTGTCAATTGAGAAAATGCGCGAAATCTATCGCAAAGGTATTCAAGAATACAATTGGGATATTTTGGCTCAAGCAAACAGATGTAAAGATAAGAAAGACGATAAAGAGCATTTACGTTTATTACGAAATCGTTCATTGCTGGAATATCGTTATTATGATGAAAACGATTCCCTACAAATTTGGTGCGATGTTCACCCCTTGATTGAGAAAACTCCCAAGTTTAAAGATGCACTTAGCAAAAATCAAGCTGTATGAGTAGCACTGATTTATTCGAGGATACTGCACCTTTAAAAGAAATCTACAAAACCCTTTTAAGGTCGTTACGGCTAAAAAAATGGTTCGGTATTGTGTTTGTGCAATGTTCTCCAGCATCAGCCAAAAATTTGATTCGGAAAGTAGAAAAAGATTTACAACAAAAGCGGATAGGTGTTTTAGAATTAACTGAAGAAATTGATAATTTATACAGTTTAGTTGCGAATCGTTCGGATTATCAAGATTTGAATATTCTTTTTATCCAAGGTTTAGAAAAATCTTTAGAACCTTATATTAAACCTGGATATGGTGGTGAAGGTGAATATTACAACCTTGACACTGTTCCTAAAATTCTCACCCACTTAAACCAGAAACGAGAAAGTTTTCGAGACAGCTTTAGTAATATTTGCTTTGTCTTAATTTTACCGTTATTTGCAATCAAATTTTTTATTCGTCGCGCTCCTGACTTTTTCGACTGGAGTTCAGGAGTATTTGAGTTTCCCGACGACCCCAAATTTTTAAAGCAATCCTATGAAAAGTTAATTTTACAAGGAGAAAATTCTGAATATGTAAATTTAAATTCAGAAGAACGTACTCAAAAAATCTTTGAATGTGAGATGCTTTTAGAAACCGAGCAATCATTTGAACAAAAAGCCAGAATCTTACTGGAGTTAGGAGATTTATTCGCTGCTGGGCAAGATTTTGAAAGTGCTATTGCATCTTATGATAAAGCAATACAAATAAAACCTGATTATGACGTAGCTTGGAATAGTCGGGCATATGCGCTATTAAATTTAGGGCAATACGAAGAAGCTATTCTATCTTGCAATAAAGCAATACAAATAAAACCTTATTATCACGAAGCTTGGAATTATTGGGGGATTGCCCTAACGAATTTAGGACGAGACGAACAAGCTGTTGCCTCTTTCGATAGAGCTGTACAAATAAAACCCGATTATCATGAAGCTTGGTATTATTGCGGTTATGCGCTATTAAATTTAGGACAATACGAAGAAGCGATCGCATCTTATGATAAAGCTATACAAATTAAACCTGACGATTACGTAGCTTTAAATGAGCGGGGAGTTGCGCTGTTGAATTTAGGACGATATGAAGAAGCTATTGTATCTTACGATAAAGCAATACAAGTTAAACCTGACTATGACGTAGCTTGGAATAACAGGGGAGCTACGCTATTAAATTTAGGACGAAACGAAGAAGCTATTGCATCTTTCAATAAAGCCATACAAATAAAACCCGATGATTACGCAGTTTTAAATGACCGGGGAGTTGCGCTGTTAAATTCAGGACGAAACGAAGAAGCTGTTGCATCCTTCGATAAAGCCATACAAATCAAACCTGATTTTTACGAAGCTTGGTATAATCGGGGGATTGCCCTAGCAAATTTAGGACGAAACGAAGAAGTTATTACATCTTTCGATAAAGCTATACAGATAAAACCTGATTATCACGAAGCTTTGTATTGTTACGGAAATGGGCTGTTGAAGTTAGGACAGTATAAAGAAGCTATCGCATCTTTCGAGAAAGCTATACAAATAAAACCTGATTATCACGAAGCTTGGTCTTATCGGGGAACTTCGCTCGCAAATTTAGGACAGCACGAAGAAGCTGTTGCGTCTTTCGATAGAGCTGTACAAATTAAACCCGACGATGATGAAGCTTGGTACTATAGGGGAATTTCCCTGGCAAATTTAGGACAGCACGAAGAAGGTCTTGCATGTTTCGATAGAGCTATACAAATAAAATCCGACGATAACGAAGCTTGGCGTAATCGGGGAAATGCGCTGTTAAATTTAGAACGTTACGAAGAAGCTATTGCATCTTACGATAAAGTTATCCAAATTAAACCTGACGATGATGAAGCTTGGCGTAATCGCGGAATTGCATTGGGAAATTTAGGACGACACGAAGAAGCTATTTCAGCTTACGATAAAGCTATACAAATTAAACCCGATTATCACGAAGCTTGGTATTGTCGCGGAAATGCACTGGATGAATTAGGACGATATGAACAAGCTGTTGCATCCTATGATAAAGCTATACAAATTAAACCAGATGACTCAAATACTTGGAATAGCCGGGGTATTATACTATGCGATAAAATAAAAAAGTACAAGGAAGCTATCACATCATTCGATAAAGCCATACAAATTAAACCTGATTTTCACGAAGCTTGGTATGGTCAAGGAATTGCGCTGTTGGATTTAAAGCGATACGAAGAGGCTGTCGCATCCTACGATAAAGCCATACAAATAAAACCTGATTTTTACGAAGCTTGGTATGGTCGGGGACATGCGTTGTTGAATTTAAAGCGATACGAAGAAGCTATCGCAGCTTATGATAAAGCCGTACAAATTAAACCTGATTATCACGAAGCTTGGATAAATCGAGGAAAGGCACTGTTCAAGTTAAGAAAATATAGGGAAGGGTTGGCATCTAATCAAAAGGCTCTAGAACTCAACTCTGAATACCAAAAAGCTGTTCACAGTCAAATAGAATCTTGGAAAAAAAAGATTAGCTATATTATCTCTCTCTTTGTGCTTTTAGCGTTCTTGGCATTCTTATTTACTAAAAGCATTTAGGATATTCATCAAATAATTAAGATAGTTTAAATATAGTTAAATAAAAAAGCTAAAATTAAATTAAAAGAGCTAAAATTTATTTAATCTAACATGATTAATCAAATTAAAAAATTAATTTAGAAAACCGAAAAAGGTTTATGAACGCACAAGGAAATCAATTATCACAACCACAAAACCCTAAAGATTGGTCTTGGTCGTTTTGGCTTGCCGTCCCCTTTTATCCCTACAATAGAAGGCGATCGCATTTCACAGAAGTAGTCAAAGATACAATCTGGACAATCGACCAATTGCACGGCATCCTCTACACCGTTGTGCCGATTCGCATGACCATTGTCAAGCTCGAAGCAGGTGGTTTACTCGTTTACGCACCTGTTGCACCAACAATCGAATGCGTCCGTATGGTTAAGGAGTTGGTAGAAAAATACGGTGACGTAAAGTATATTATATTGCCGACTAGTTCGGGATTAGAACACAAAGTATTTGTCGGCCCGTTTGCGAGATGCTTTCCCCAAGCACTAGTATTTATCGCACCAAACCAGTGGAGTTTTCCCTTTAACTTGCCGCTAACTTGGTTGGGATTTCCTCGAAAGCGAACTCAGGAATTGCCACTCGATAGTAAGCAAGCAGCTTTTGGGAATGAATTTGACTATGCGATATTAGATATTGACTTGGGCAAGGGTTCGTTTGCCGAGGTGGCATTTTTTCACAAGCGATCGCATACCCTCCTTGTCACCGATTCAATATTATCAATTTCCGAAAATCCCCCTGCAATCCTCGAATTAGAACCGTATCCGTTGTTATTTCATGCCAGAGATAATGCGCTTGATGTAATCGTTGATAACGAAGCAAACCGACGTAAAGGATGGCAGCGTATATCATTATTTGCAGTGTATTTTAATCCTAGTGCATTAAAGACCGTTGGATTAAAACAAGCTTTTAAAGATGCATGGAATGCACCAAATCGGTCAGCAAAAGCTTATTTTGGTTTTTTCCCATTTGAATGGAAACCCAATTGGAAACAGTCGTTCGATGCGATGGCAAATAATGGACATCCATTTGTCGCACCAATTTTGCAAACCTTAATTCTTCCCCAAGCACCGAGACAAGTACTCGACTGGGTTGATAAAGTTGCAAGTTGGAACTTTGAGCGAATTATTGCCTGTCATTTTGATTCACCAATTAAGGCAAATTCGTATCAATTTCGGCAAGCGTTTAGTTTTTTGAGAAAGAAAGATGAATTAGTCGAAGCACGTCAAAATATAGTGGAAGAAGACTCTAGATTCATTCGGGAACTCGAAGAGAATCTTGTTAAACGTGGCATTGCGACACCAGCTAGAAATAGTTAAGATAATTTAGAAATTAGGAGTGTAGTTATGCAGTCATCTGACAAAGAAACTCAATTCGTTATTTGTATCGATAATAAAGATTATCCAGCTTCTTTAGAAATACGAAAAGTCTATCAAGTTGTCGAAGACTTTTATGCTATTCAACATCAAATGATTAGAGTAATTGATGAATCTGGCGAAGATTATTTATATCCAAAGAATTATTTTATATTTATTGAATTACCGAAAGCAGTTGAAGAAGCCTTTTCAATGATTATTTAATAACCCAAGTTGCGCTCAATATGTTACGAAAAAATATCGATTTAGCCCTAGTAGCAAATCTAACTGGGATATTACTTGAAATAATCAAGGATTTACAAACTAGCGAATTAGATAATTCTCGAACGCTAGTCAGCGATTTTTTAGAATTGAGTGAGTCGTCACTCAAAAAAGTTTGGATAAATCCAAACGAAGACGAAGCTTGGAAAGATTTATAGAAAACATTGATAAAGGAAATTTCATCTCAGTACCTTTCCCATTCTTGGATGTATCTGCCACTCAAAAATGACCTCCCATACCCTCTTACCTCTGTATCCTCTGTGCCTCAGTGGTTACTATTTCATAATTACCGTGCGTAAGTCATAATAAAGTAGAAATATCCTCAACTTCATTGCTATGCTACTTCTATACATCCAAAAATCAAAGCAATGTTAAAAGTCTTCGCTGACCGGGGTGGAACATTTACAGACCTTGTAGCTGTTACTGACAACCAAGCAATTATAGATAGACTTTCGACCCATCCCGAACGATTTTTAATTGTTCCTCTACCTCATCAACAATGGGTAATCGTTTATAAATTGCTTTCAGAAAACCCCGAACAGTATCAAGACGCAGCAATCCAAGGGATTCGGGACATCATTGGAATTTCGAGCAACGAAGCAATTCCTACAGACACAATTGAAACCGTAAAAATGGGAACAACAGTAGCAACAAATGCACTGTTAGAGCGAAAAGGGGATAGAGTAGTACTTGTTATTACCAAAGGGTTTAAAGATGCACTGCGAATTGGTTATCAAAACCGTCCAAATATCTTTGCCCGTCATATCGTGTTACCAACGATGCTTTACGAGCAGGTAGTTGAGGTTGATGAACGATACGATGCTCCTGGTAATGAATTAAAATCTGTAAATATTGAACAAGTTAGAAACGACTTACAGGCAGTTTATAATTCAGGTATTCGCAGTTGTGCTATAGTTTTTATGCACAGCTATCAATATCCTCAACACGAGCAACAAGTAGCTCAAATTGCTCAAGAAATCGGATTTAGCCAAATATCAATATCGCATCAAGTTAGTCCATTGATGAAATTAGTTAGTCGTGGAGACACAACAGTAGTTGATGCATATTTAACCCCAATTTTGCGTCGCTATGTTAATCAAGTAGTAAGTCAGCTACCCAGTGTCCGATTAATGTTTATGAAGTCTGACGGAGGATTAACCGACGCTCAACAATTTCAAGGCAAAGATAGTATTTTGAGCGGCCCTGCTGGTGGGATTGTCGGTGCAATTCAAACGAGTCAAAGGGCAGGTTTTGAATTAGTAATTACCTTCGATATGGGTGGAACGAGTTCAGATGTTGCTCATTTTAAAGGTGAATACGAACGACAATTAGATTCAGAAATAGCCGGGGCAAGGATGCGCGTTCCGGTCCTCGATATCCACACAATTGCCGCTGGTGGTGGCTCAATTCTATTTTTTGACGGTTCGAGTTATCGTGTCGGTCCTGAGTCGGCTGGGTCAAATCCTGGGCCTGCTTGCTATCGACGTGGGGGAAAATTAGCAGTGACTGATGCGAATGTGATGCTAGGAAAAATTTATCCTCAGTACTTCCCTTCGGTATTTGGAATTGATGGGAATTTGCCTTTAGATAAAGATGTTGTCATCGAGAAATTTACTCAGCTAGCTGAAGAGATAAAAGTAGCTACAGGAAACCAGCGTACACCCGAACAAGTTGCAGCTGGATTTATTGCGATCGCAGTCGAGAATATGGCAAATGCGATTAAAAAAATTAGCTTGCAACGGGGTTATGATGTGACTGGATATGTGCTTTGTTGTTTCGGTGGTGCAGGAGCGCAAGTTGCTTGTTTAATTGCCGATACTTTGGGAATGAAAACGATATTTTTACATCCTTATGCAGGTGTACTTTCGGCTTATGGGATGGGATTAGCTGATGTAAGGGCAATTCGAGAAGCGGGAGTGGAACAACCTTTAACAAGGGCATTAATTCCGCAGTTACAAAAGTTCATGGATAATTTAGAAATTCAAGCGAAGAATCAAGTTAGTGCAAATGAAGCGGTTGAGGAATTAGTTAGAAAAGTAAATTTGAAGTATGAGGGGACTAACTCCACATTGACTGTAAATTTTGCCTTAGATGTGGCAGTAATGCGAGAAGAATTTGAAATTGAGCATAAATTGCGTTATGGATTTATTGAGTTAGAGAAAACTTTAATTGTTGAATCTATATCAGTGGAAGTTATTCAAAAAATGGATACTCCCGAAGAACCTTTAATTACTCGCAGTCGTGCGGTCAATCAAATTCCTGCACCTGTGGAAATAGTAAAAATGTTTACTGCCGATAAATGGCACGATACACCCGTTTATCGACGTGAAGATTTGCAACCCGGAGATATTATTAATGGGTCTGCGATTATTGTCGAGAAAATTAGTACGATTGTAGTTGAACCATTATGGAATGCTAGATTAACTGAGCGCAATCATTTAGTTTTAGAGCGTTTGTAAACTATAATAATGTGTTTTACATTCTGATAACATAATGTACAAATTTGCACCAGCTTGGGAAAATGAGCAGATTGTATTTGGTTCTGCTAGACCTGGTTATAGTAATGAAAATGTCAATCAGTGGGTAAAGTTTATGCAAAATCAAGATATTAAACGTATTTGTTGTTTGCTTTCCCAACCCCAATTAATTCGATATACCGATTTGCTGGGAATTTACCGAGAAGCATTTGGAAAAGAGCAAGTTTGTTGGACACCTATTGAGGATTTTCAGTTATGCAAAGGCATTACTCTAACTCAACAGGTTTTACCATTTTTAGCATTGGCAAATCAGCAAGAAGAAAAAGTCGTAGTCCACTGTTCAGGAGGGATTGGACGCACGGGACATGTTTTAGCCGATTGGTTAGTTTGCAAACGGAAACTTTCTAACCAACAAGCAATATCGGCAGTGAAAAAAATGGGCAGAAATCCCTATGAAGCAGCGATTGCAGGTGTTTTGAAAGGTCAAAATTATCTCAAAGGTATTGGAGAACTTAACTTACTTTTAGATTATTGTCGTTCTGTTGGAGAAACCCTAGTTTAAAGACTTCGTATTAACCCAACAATTCAAATTTTAATGTTGGGTTTCGTTTAGGCTACACCCAACATACATCTAAGCTACGTCTGAGCGCAAACTATCTTATGTAGCAGTGCTATTTTAGTAGTAGAGTTGGTAAAATTTTAACAGAAATAAACTTATGTCATCAAACGCGATCGCAACCGTCATCAAGATGATGGAATCTTTACCTGAAAATGTCCAAAACCAAGTTGCAGACCACCTTAGAGAATACCTAGAAGATTTGCGAGATGAACTTCAATGGGAGGATACATTTAAGAAAACTCAAAACAAGCTCGTTTGCGCTGCTCAACTTGCTAAAAAGCAGATAGAAGAAGGATATTCTCAACCAATGGATTATGACAAGCTATGAAGTCTGGCACTCTTCCTTCTTTTTGGGAAGCATATTTTTCACTTGATAAAAACATTAAAGCAAGTGCAAGAAAAGCTTATTATCTCTGGAGAGAAAATCCTTTTCATCCATCTTTACATTTTAAATGTATCAACGAAAATGAAGATATGATCTGTAAGATAACACGTAGATACGTAGGGTGCGTTAGCGACAGCGTAACGCACCAAATCCGTGATAACGGTGCGTTACGACTTACGTCTAACGCACCCTACAATACCTAATTTTATTCAAAAATCAAATAGGACGGCTATATCAACGAAAATGAAGATATAATATGGTCTGTAAAAATAACACGTAGTTACCGAACAGTAGGAATTTTAGTTGGTGATACAGTTACTTGGTTTTGGATTGGCAGCCATGATAATTATGAGAGATTCTTTTAGATTAAGTCTTTGTAACATAGTGGACATACTACACATTAATTAATCTTAAAATTATATGTATATGACATCTCAACCCGACCCTGTACGCTTAGAAATATTTAAAAATCTTTATCAATTTAATGCCGAACAAATGGGAATTGTCCTCCAAAATACGGCAGCATCAGTCAATATTAAAGAACGCTTAGATTTCTCCTGTGCGATTTTCGATGGTTCTGGATTATTAGTTGCCAATGCTCCGCATATACCCGTACATTTAGGGTCAATGAGTGAAAGCGTTCGCAGTTTAATTAAAGATAAAGCTGACAGTGTTAAACCGGGAAATGTTTATTTATCAAATAATCCCTACAACGGTGGAACCCATCTCCCCGATGTCACAGCTATTACTCCTGTCTTTTTAGAAACTTCGCACTCAATAACGGGTGGGGGGGAGGAGGAGGGCGGGGAGGGCGGGGAGACCCCGCCCCTACGCATTCCTCTATTCTACGTTGCATCTAGGGGACATCAATCTGATATTGGGGGAATTACACCCGGTTCAATGCCTCCTCACAGTACTACAGTGGAAGAAGAAGGGATTTTATTTGATAATTTTCTTTTGGTTGAAGAAGGGAATTTTCGAGAACTGGAAGTACGAGAGCAGCTTGCAAATCATCGCTATCCGGCACGTAATCCCGACCAAAATATTGCTGATTTTAAGGCACAAATTGCGGCAAACGAACGAGGTATGCAAGAACTGGGGAAAATGGTTGCTCAATACGGACTTGAAACAGTCCAAGATTACATGAAATTTGTCCAAGATAATGCCGAGTCAGCGGTACGACGGGCAATTGATGTTTTAAAAGATGGCTCGTTTACATATTACATGGATAGTGGAGCGCAAATTACAGTTAAAGTCACAATTCACCGCGAAACTCGCAGCGCTACCATTGACTTTACTGGCACATCCGAGCAACTAAATAGTAACTTTAATGCACCATTAGCTGTAACTCAAGCCGCAGTTTTATATGTGTTCCGAACTCTGGTTAATGATAGTATTCCCCTCAATGCTGGCTGTTTGAACCCTTTAGAAATTATTGTTCCGGTCGGTTGCATGTTAAATCCAGTTTATCCAGCAGCAGTAGTTGCAGGTAATGTAGAAACTTCGCAAACCATTGTCGATGCTTTGTATGGTGCTTTAGGTATTATGTCTGCTTCCCAGGGAACGATGAATAATTTTACTTTTGGGAATGAAAGATATCAATATTATGAGACTATTTGCGGTGGTTCAGGTGCCGGAGAAAACTTTGATGGAACTGATGCAGTACAAACACACATGACTAATTCGCGTTTAACCGACCCCGAAGTTCTAGAAACTCGTTATCCCGTACTTTTAGAAAGCTTTAGTTTACGTCCCGATAGTGGAGGAAAAGGAAAACATGCAGGTGGAAATGGGGTAATTCGTCGCATCAAGTTTTTGGAACCGATGACAGCAAATATTCTCTCTAATCATCGAATCGTTCCCACCTTCGGGTTAAATGGTGGACAACCAGGACAAGTTGGACAAAATTGGGTAGAACGTCAAAATGGAACTGTTGAGAACTTAGAAAGTACAGCAACAGTCGAGATGGAAGCAGGAGATATTTTTGCGATCGCAACTCCTGGAGGTGGAGGATTTGGTTAATTATCTAACATAGTAATCTGAAAATGGAATCAAGAGCCGAACAAAAAAACTCTCGCAAACTCTCTTTCCTCTGTGCCCTCCGTGACCTCTGTGGTTCGTTCCAAAAAAAATTGTGCCGAAGTCATATTTTAAGAGTAATTACTTAAAATTATAATTTTAGATGTATTTATTTACTTCGCAAAAACAGAGTGTTTCATTTTACAGAGATAGTATACAAACAATTAGAAT
>JANNFJ010000330.1:0-2672 GCA_031379725.1 Calothrix sp. OTE_75_metabat_31 | reverse complement strand
TGGGAAACCATTTGCAATACTGCCCCACTTAAGCCTAAATCGGTAAAAGAGGCAATACCAATCAGCACAAAACCCATGTGTGAAATCGATGAATAGGCGATTTTCCGCTTGAGGTTGCGCTGGGCAAACGATGTTAGGGCAGCGTAGATGATATTGACTACCCCTAAAACCACTAGTACTGGGGCAAAGTAGGCATGGGCATCGGGAAGCATTTGGGCATTCATGCGAATCAAGGCATAACCGCCCATTTTCAGCAAAATACCCGCTAATAACATGTGTACGGGTGCAGTTGCTTCACCGTGAGCATCGGGAAGCCATGTGTGGAGAGGAATTATTGGTAATTTAACCGCGTAAGCGATTAAGAATGCACCGTACATCAAGAGTTGGAAATTGAGGGCGTAATCTTTGAGGCCAAGCGATCGCATATCAAATGTGACCGTATCGCCATAAAATCCCATTGTCAGCGCTGCGAGCAAAATAAATAATGAGCCGCCTGCTGTGTATAAAATAAACTTGGTTGCCGCGTATTGGCGCTTTTTACCGCCCCAAATCGACAGCAAAATGTATATGGGTACAAGTTCAAGTTCCCACACCAGGAAAAACAACAACATATCCTGGACTGCAAAAACTGCAATTTGTCCACCGTACATCACCAAAATCAAGAAGTAGAACAATTTTGGTTTGAGTGTAACGGGCCATGCAGCTAATATCGCTAGCGTTGTAATGAATCCGGTCAAAATAATCAAAGGCATCGACAAACCATCTGCCCCTACCGACCAGTTTAAATCGAGTTGGGGAACCCAAGGATAGCTTTCAACCAACTGCAAATCTGGATTGGCAAAGTCATATCCCGTATAAAATGCATAAACAATTAGTGCAAAATCGACGAGTCCCACTATTAGCGCGTACCAGCGCACGGTTTTACCATCTTTATCCGGGATGATGGGTATAAGTAACGATGCCACAACCGGCAAGAGAATTATCGTTGTCAGCCACGGGAAATTAGCTGTGTTCATCGGGTTTTGGTAGTAACGAGATAATGGAGGTCGGCTATTACCCACTAGATATTAACTAGCAGTTCTTTTCTATTTTGGTCTGCTTTATCAAGATGGTTTAACCAAAACAGCAGCATATAAAGGTTTTTAAGTTTTTCTTCCGTTTTTAATTAAGTTTTAGTTAAAAATTTTTAATCAGGGAGTGGGGAGTTAGGGGTAGATTTGTCAAGATAGGTAAAAAACTGGTCTAAAGTAACAAGTTTCTTTCTTCTCTTTGTGTACTTCGTGCCCTTCGTGGTAATAAAAAATTCTTTATTGAACCACAAAGGACACAAAGAGCGCAAAGAAAAATTTGGACTAAGGTTAGGATGCCCCTATTCCCTAGTTCAAGTTACACCAAAAACAATCACCAAGCCCAGAACTGCACCAAATACAATTAGTGCGTATAGTTGAACGCGACCGCTTTCGAGGTATTTTAAACCTTCGCCCGAAACGAGGGTAAAGAATCCTGTGAGGTTAACTGCACCATCGACAACGCGGAAGTCAACTTCCAATACCTGACGGGCAAGACGACGCAGCCCCAAAACAAAGACTTTATGATAAATATCGTCAAAGTACCACTTGTTGAGCGAAAGGTCGTAAAGCGGTTTGATTTTGGAAGCGATCGCAGCGGGGTCGATTATCCGCAGCAAGTACATAAACGAAGCCAAGGTAATCCCAATCAAGGAAATACCTACCGAACTACCTGCCATCACATAAAACTCATCAGGATTAAATTCGGCGGCTTTTTCCATTACTTCTGCCAAACTTTCGTTGGGGGAGTGAATAAACTCCTCGAAATAATTGGCAAACGGTGTACCCAACAAACCAATCAACATCGAAGGAATAGCCAGCACCACCAAAGGTAGGGTCATCGTCCAAGGTGACTCATGGGGCTTGTCGCTATGACCGTGACTGTGGTCATCGTGCCCACTACCCGTTGCTGCTAATTCACCCTGTTTCATTGCCCCAGGGCCAAAATTAGGTGCAGGTGCTTGACCTTCGACGAGAATAGTTGCAGCTTTTTTGAGTTTCGCAATTATATTCTCGTCTTTACCCCGGAATCCACCTTCAAAGGTCGAGAAGTACATCCGGAACATGTAAAATGCAGTAATACCTGCAGTTGCATATCCGACAAACCATAAAAATGGATTTGCAGCAAATGCAGCACCAAGAATTTCATCCTTCGACCAAAAACCCGCAAACGGGGGAATCCCCGAAATTGCCAAGCAACCAATCAAAAAAGTAAACCCGGTAAAAGGCATATATTTCCGCAGTCCGCCCATTAACCGCATATCCTGCGCCAATGCGGGGTCGTGTCCGACGACACCTTCCATCCCGTGTATTACCGAACCCGAACCCAGGAATAGCATCGCCTTAAAGTAAGCATGGGTCATCAAGTGGAAAAGTCCGGCTGTGTAAGCGCCGACTCCCATTGCCATTACCATGTAACCAAGTTGAGAAATCGTCGAGTACGCCAAACCTTTTTTAATGTCGTTTTGGGTAATCGCAATTGTTGCACCTAGAAACGCCGTGAATGCTCCTGTATAGGCAATTACATTCATTGCCGCTGGTATATTTTCAAAGACTGGATACATCCGGGCAATCAAGAAAACACCCGCTGCCACCATCGTTGCT
>JANNFJ010000320.1:0-3632 GCA_031379725.1 Calothrix sp. OTE_75_metabat_31 | reverse complement strand
GAAATCGAACGGATCAAGTCGATTCTCGAAGCGATTCCCGAAGCACGGTTGGCATTGGTAGGCGATGGCCCCCATCGTCAAGCATTAGAAAAACATTTCGCCGGTACCAATACGTTTTTTGTTGGTTACCTCAAAGGTGTCGAACTAGGTTCGGCATTTGCCAGCGCAGATGCATTCATTTTCCCCTCACGTACCGAAACTTTAGGATTAGTACTACTCGAAGCAATGGCAGCAGGGTGTCCGGTAGTGGCAGCACGTTCGGGGGGCATTCCTGATATTGTTACAGATGGGGTAAATGGATATCTATTTGCACCCGAAAGCGATGATGCTGGTGCGATCGCGGCAACAATTCGTCTACTATCCCAGAAACAAGAAAGGGAAATTATTCGTCAAAATGCTCGAAACGAAGCCCAACAGTGGGGATGGGCAGCTGCGACGCGCCAGTTGCAAGCTTATTACCAAAAAGTAATTTATTCAAAATCGCGCAAAATTGCCGCGTAGATTGAACAAATTTAGCAAATTTTGTGGAAATAACTACCGATAGATAAAAAAGCACAGGTGAAAATGTTTCATCTGTGTTTGTCTATGTGTATTAAAATTTCAAATATCCGATATTGTTAAGGCTTGAGGCATTGAAATACAAAAACTTCCAATCGTTCAATGTGTTGATTTTGGCATCGTATGTAAAAAATATCTAAAACCTGAAGACAGCTTCAGATTTACTTCATAAATTAGCGGTCTAAAAATCAAAGTCTAAGAGGATGTTTGAAAAGTCTCCTTGTCGGTAGCAAAATGTTCTAGATCCCCCCTAACCCCCCTTTTTAAGGGGGGAACTAGAATTTAAGTCCCCCTTTTTAAGGGGGATTTAGGGGGATCAATAAGTGCCTAAAATCATAGCTAACCACTTTCCAAACAACCTCTAAAAATCTAAATCCAAATCCTAAAATCTAAAATATATAATTCCCATGACACTCCCCAGTCCTGGTAGCGTCTTGGCTACATTAACTGAGTTAACACAAGTCAATCGCACTAACGCACTGTTACGTCGCGTCAAAGACCTCTCTGTCACCGAATTTGTTTGCTTACTCGACTTTATAACTGCTGAATTCCAGCAATTTTTGCGGGCAATTGAATTAATCAATAATGAAGCCCTCGAAACCATGCTAGAAAAGGTTTTGGAGGCAATAACCCTCAAAATTGGTCAAATTCTCCAAGCCGAACATACAACAATTTTTCTCGTTGACAATGACAAAGGTCAACTTTGGTCAAAGGTTGCCCAAGATAACGTTCATAAACCATTAGAAATTCGCACACCGATTACTGTTGGTATCCCCGGACATGTTGCTAGTACTGGCAAGTGCTTGAATATACCAGAAACTGTCAACCATCCGCTATTTAGTCCCGAACTCGAAAAACAAATGGGCTACAAAATTCACAATATTTTGTGTATGCCTATTCTAAGTAGTAAAAATGAAACAGTTGCAGTTGTTCAACTAGCAAATAAAACCGGAGATACTCCCTTTGACCAAGAAGACGAAACAAGGTTCCGTGACTTTGCCGCATCGATAGGAATTATTCTCGAAAGTTGTCAATCATTTTATGTTGCAGCACGCAATCAGCGCGGTGCAACAGCACTTTTGCGGGCGACTCAAACTTTAGGGCAAAGTTTAGATTTAGAAGCTACTTTGCAGATAGTTATGGAACAAGCCCGTATCCTCATGCAAGCTGACCGCAGTACGCTTTTTTTGCATCGCAAAGAAATGAGTGAATTGTGGACAAAAATTGCGACTGCAGATGAAGAACTTGTGATGGAAGTTCGCATTCCATCTAATAAGGGAATTGTTGGATATGTAGCATCAACAGGTGAAGCCTTAAATATTCCCGATGCCTACAAAGACCCGCGTTTTGACCCAACTACCGATCGAAGAACTGGGTATGTTACGCGCAATATTTTGTGTTTGCCTGTGTTTAATTCTGCGAATGAATTGATTGGAGTCACGCAGTTAATAAATAAGAACCAAGGTAGTTTTTCTACCTCGGATGAAGAGTTTATGCGAGCATTTAATATCCAAGCAGGAATTGCTTTAGAAAATGCTCGACTGTTTGAAAGTGTCCTATTGGAAAAACAATATCAGAAAGATATTTTACAAAGTTTATCTGATGCTGTAATTTCAACTGATATGGGAGGCAGAATTGTCACAATTAATGATGCAGCATTGATTTTATTAGGATGCCCCTTGGGTGAAACCCACGGCAAGATTAATAAACCATTATGGGAACAAAATTTAATTGGTCGTTTGGTTTGGGATGTAGTGCCAATCGATAATTTACAAATGCGGTTAGAGGATAGTTTGAGAACAGGTGCAAGGCATTACGTTCCCGAACAAAGTTTGACCATCGGGATAAATACGGTTACCAGTGAGGAATTGGGAATCCAAAATGGCAGTTGCGATTCCAACAATGCCAGCAACTACTCAATTTTAACTGTACGCGATCGCAGTAATCCAGATAAATTTATCCCCTGGAATCAGCCCCTTACTCCCCAGTCACAGTTACTCAAGTCGAACCAAGTTCTCCATATCGAACGTAGTATCAATTTAACTGTCAATCCCCTAACTAATCCCGAAGGTGGTGTTAGAGGTGGACTTGTGGTTTTAGAAGATATTAGCCGCGAAAAACGCATGAAAACCACCATGTACCGCTATTTAACACCTCATGTTGCCGAACAGGTAATGGCTTTGGGTGAAGATGCATTAATGGTGGGAGAACGTAAGGAAGTCACAATTTTATTTTCAGATATCCGAGGATACACGACCCTTACGGAAAATCTCGGTGCCGCAGAGGTGGTATCGCTGTTAAATCAATATTTTGAAACGATGGTGGAGGCAGTTTTTAACCATGAAGGAACACTCGATAAATTCATCGGGGATGCTTTAATGGCAGTATTTGGGGCACCTTTACCGCTAACTGAAAATCATGCATGGAAAGCAGTACAAGCTGCGTTAGAAATGCGACGACGGCTTGAAGAATTTAACCTTCGTCGAATTATCCAAGCACAACCTCAAATTCACATTGGTATTGGTTTGAGTTCCGGAGAAGTTGTTTCGGGCAATATTGGCTCGCACAAGCGCATGGATTATACTGTGATTGGCGACGGTGTAAATTTAAGTTCGCGCCTAGAAGGTGTAACCAAAGAATATGGTTGCGACATTTTATTAAGTGAATTCACTTATCAACTTTGCAGCGATCGCATTTGGGTGCGTCAACTCGATAAAATCCGCGTCAAGGGCAAACACCAAGCTGTGAACATTTATGAACTAATTGGCGATCGCAGTTCGCAACTTGATGGCATTACCCAAGATTTTCTGTCGCATTACCATGCTGGACGCGCTGCATTTACGTCGCGTAATTTCCAAAATGCTATTTACTGCTTTGAAGCGGCTAAAACTTTACGTCCTAAAGACTACGCAGTCAATGTTCACCTTGAACGGTCTCGTAATTATCTGATTCAAGCACCACCAGAATCGTGGGATGGTGTGTGGAGTAAGGGAATAGGGAGTAGGGAATAGGGGAAAAGACTATTGGTCTGCGATATTAATTTTGGTAGTGCGTACTCCTGCGGGGAAGCAAGC
>JANNFJ010001018.1:0-4723 GCA_031379725.1 Calothrix sp. OTE_75_metabat_31 | reverse complement strand
AAATTAATTATGCGTTGCCCGAAAGCCTTAGTAGGGGCGCAAGGCATTGCGCCCTTACATCATTTTTGGAGATGTCTATTGTTGTTTTACTTATATTCGAAAATAGATACTTAATAATCAAAAATATCAATGCATAAGTCCAAATAATCATGAATTTTCAAAAAATCTTTAATCAATCGCCAGAAACCGAAGCTAGTGCCCCAGGAAGAGTAAACTTACTCGGAGAACATACCGATTACAATGATGGCTTCGTTCTACCAACAGCAATTCCTCAAAAAACCACGGTACAAATTGGATTTAGTCAAGATGGACAACACCATTTTTATTCGGAAGATTTAGATGAGAAAGTAAGCATTTCTGAAAATAATACTCCCTCTGGATTTGCAAGCTATATCTTTGGGTGTATTGATATTTTGAAAAAACAAGGATTTGAAATACCACCGCTAAATTTGTACGTTAAATCTTCCGTTCCGATGGCTTCGGGTTTATCGAGTAGTGCAGCTTTGGAAGTTGCAACACTGCGGGGATTGCGTCAACTCCTGAATCTAGATATCAATGATGTCAAAATTGCCCAACTCGCACAGCAAGCCGAAATTCAGTATGCTGGGGTGCAATGCGGAATTATGGATCAGATGGCTTCGAGTCTTGCCGATACTGAACATATGCTGTTTTTGGATACTCGTACATTAGAGCGACAAGTGCTATCTTTTCCTAATGGTGCAGAGATTGTAGTCATAGATAGCGGAGTTCCTCGCACTCTAGCAGGTAGCGGATATAACCAGCGTCGCGCCGAATGCGAACAAGCAGCGCAATTATTAGGAGTAAAAGCATTGCGAGATATTACCGATATGTCAGGTGTGGAATTACCCGAACCCTTACAGCGTCGCACTCGTCATGTCGTTACAGAAGATAATCGCGTATTGGAGGTTTTACAAGGTGTATCCCCAGAACGGTTTGGGAAATTAATGAACGCATCCCATGCTAGTTTGCGCGATGATTACGAAGTATCTGTACCTGCCTTGGATATGTTGGTAGAGATATTGCAGAAAACTCCAGGAGTATTTGGGGCAAGGTTGACAGGTGCTGGTTTCGGTGGTGCGACTGTCGCAATGGTTGCAGCAGGTGAGGGGAAAAATATTGCAAAAACAGTCCTTGAAAAATATAACAACATAGGAAACACCGGACAAATTTTAGTTCCTGCTGGGGGGAGTAGGGACTAGGGAATAGGGAGTAGGGAGTAGGGAGTAGGGAGTAGGGAGTAGGGAGTAGGGGGGATAAGGGGGACAAGGGGGACAAGGGGGACAAGGGGGACAAGGGGGAAAGAATTTGCGACTAACTACTGACCACTGACAACTAACAACTGATAACTGACAACTAACAAATGACTAATAACAATCTTGTTTTCGGTAATGCCAAAGGAGAAGGTGGAAAACGTGGGGGATGGTTTCTCGGTCACTTTATTACACCTGAAGATGACCCGCGCTCAACGGAAGAATTAGAGGTAAAATGGGGTATTCATCAAGCAGGTGACAGTAGAAGTGAATGGGCTGTAAATAACCAAGCTGCGACTCTTTCGATTCTCATTCACGGAGAATTTCGACTGCAATTTGAAGATAGAGAAATTATACTATCGCGTGAGGGCGATTACGTTCTTTGGAGTGCGGGTGTCGCTCATACTTGGATTGCCCAGACTGACTGCACTATTTTAACTGTTCGATATCCTTCAAAGCCGGGTGATAGTATTGGGGTGTCAGAATAAATATTTTGCCCCTGGATAAAAGTTTAATTGGAAACCTGAATGCTTCCGTGTGAAAGTTGGTGTAAGTTTAGCGATCGCATAAAACAGCGTTCAATTTATTGGTAAATGAATAATTTGGTTTTGATATTCGTTATTAAAAGAATATTCAGCCAGCAAAATCAACTCATCAAGATTTTGACCTGTGCTTAAATTGGGGTTAAGTATAAATATACCAGTCATATGATGACCCTCAGCTATATGGTCAGTTAAATGCACTGGCATCGATTTACGATTGTTTGTTATCAGTACAAAATTATGTTCTTCGCACCAATAAAGAATTTCTGGGTCTAAAGTTCCTTTCACAGGTGTGTCAGGTTCTCCTACAGCCCAAACTACTAGGTCAGGTTTCTGCCGTCGTAGTTGATTAGTATAAACTGGGTCAACATTCTCGTCCATCAAATATTTAAACACCATGACCCTGTTTCATAGCTTCTTTTTCTTGTTTTATTTTTCGCAAACGAACAATACCTGGGGGTGGATTCAAAGCTTGTGCTTTGCGTTGTTGGTGTCCCCATTCCAACCAGTCTGCAATATATTTACTCACAGTTTCTTTGTTGTGCAAGTAATAAAGAATTGTTGCATATACTTGTTCTAAACTTAAAGATGTGTAAATTTGAGCGATTTCTTCTGGGGTTCGAGAACGATAAATATATTCATAAAGGATGGTTTCAATCCCTATCCGTGAACCTTTGATGCGAATATCATCAGGTGCAAGAAAGTTGAAGTAATCTTCTAATTGCATGTAGAAATCCTTTTTATTTTAATTTTAAAGCAATATTTATAACTTTACTTCATCTACATTAATACGAATTGTCATTTTGATACTAGGCTTTATCTGTTATTTTTTTAACACAATTCCTGCTTGAGAACTACTTCTCAAATAGTCAATGAGTAACAAACGCAAGTGGTCAAGTTGCTCAACATATTTTTGAAACTGGGGATATATTTCTAAATTTTGGAAATACCAATGTGTAAAATAGTCAATATTGAAGACATTTAGTTCTTGGAGATGATTTATACTGTTGCTGTCAAGTAATATATTGGAGGTATTCAACAGTATCTGTTCAGCGTATCCTTGAATGTCAGTTGAGAATAACTCGATTACCCCCAAAATGGAAAATTCCTGCTCCTCCTCCCAACGAGCTAGAGCATTACGTTCTGCTTTCATTTTTTGATACATTTCCTCCAATTGCGCTGACAGTAAACAAATATGTTCTGATTCAGAAGCATCAAGTAATTGAGTAGATAAATTCTTTTGGGTTTCCATATTATCCCTCACTGTTTCATCACCGAGAAAAACGCCAAATCGCTGTCAGACATTGTAGGAATTAATACCGTGCGATCGAGATATTTATTACCCTTTTCGCAAGATGTCTCCGGACTAAATAAACATGCATGGCAAGCTGCCCAATGTAGCGATATTGAGCCTTGGAAGGGGTTGTGTTCGCTGCATAATGGGTCGGATGCACATAACTGCATTTGCTCTAATGCTTGGTCAATATGGTAGCCAAGTACACCGGGTTCGCCTAAACTCACTAATCCTCCCAAAGTACCTTCGCTATCGGGTGCGGCAGTGTAGATTAATACACCTGCCATTGGGCCGTTTTCTTCTGTAGGAGGCATTGAGTAAATCCGTTCGCGCAGGCTAGCAGCATTATAACCGCAGTCGAGCGCCATTTGTCGCATCAGTGCGTGGGTGAAGGAGTGAATGAGGATATAGCGCACTCCGGGAAATTTAACTTTATCGGGGTCGAGAGAACGAACTTTACACCATTTTTTATGTGCTTCCCAAGCTTGAAGTTCGTATGCTTCGACTTGGGGAAGTTTTTCCCACTGACTTAATATCGATTCTTTAAATTGTAAAAATATACCTTCCCCTTTGACTTCGCTAGCAGGAACCCATTTTGGTTGGTTGCGGCTGAGGGGTACTCGATGTTCGGCTAGGATTTCCCCAGAGTCAACAAAATCACCTGGTGATTGAATGCGGGTAAAACCAATTAAAGCACGAACTTCGCGTAAGCGTTCAGCTAAGACGATTTTGGAGAAGTATTTTTCATAACCTTTTGGAGGTTCGACGGGTCGTAATTGAAAATCGGGATTGTTTTGGGTGGGGTCTGCTTCAGAGAAGATTTGCCATTCGGGTGTTTTTAAATCACCTGCTTTTTCATCGCTAGAGTCGTCTCCTTTGATTTTTCGTTGTTCGATGATTGTCCAAGCTTTATCTAGGGAATGTTTGGATAATTCCTGCAATAGTTCGGGAAATTGGCCGATGCTTTCTAATGTTTGCAGAATTATTTCTAGACTACTTGAATTTTGAGCTTTTTCTAGTACTGTCCAGTATTGGTTAATCGTTTGTTCGAGTTGATTGGAAGTAACGGAAATTGACAAAGCTGAAAGTGTAATTGGGAACCAAGCATTGGAAGCCCCTAGTAAGATTGTCTTCATTTGTTGGTCGCAAGTTGCGTCAAAATTACGCAGGTGTGGGTGACGAGCGCGACAGCGGGGCATGTTTTTTTTACTAGCCTCACCAAATGCATCGGAGAGGGGACGTTGGGCATTACAAGTATCGCATTTGACGAAAATATCGGTGGGGGAACCCGAAACCCCTCGTTCTTCAAGTCTTAAAGTGCCTTTACAGTCACTATTTATACGATGGACAAAGTATCGCCACGGAAAATCATCCAAGTGTCCGCGATCGCACGATACGAGAAATCGGGATGGTATTGCTGTTGGTTCTTTTCTAGGGCTTTTGGGACAATTGAGGTGGATGTAACGGGTTTGGTCGGGACGGTAGGGATTTTGTTTTAATAGGAAAAAGCCTGATTGTAAGGGTGCTAGTAATCGACATTTTGGACATACCATCCAAGCTGGGAATGGTGCTACAGGTATACCGATACGGGCATAATCGTCAAGGAAGTTGGCTGG
>JANNFJ010000304.1:0-7862 GCA_031379725.1 Calothrix sp. OTE_75_metabat_31 | reverse complement strand
AGTGATTTAGGATTTATTGCAGTAATACGTCCCCGTACTCAAATACAACCAATTATGCTAGAAAGTTTTGTTTGTAGCGAAGGACAAGGAATAAGCTTTGATATTACTGTTGCCGTCATCAAGAAAGTTGAAGAACTAGTTAACTCAGCATATTTTGAATTGGATGATATTGCTCTACGTGTTCAAGAAATGACAGTGCATAAAGGTAGTATAATGTTGATAACACAAGCATATATTCGACAAATACCTTCGGAAATCATGTAAAAGTTAAAATTTTGGCAAAATTAGAAACCCGGTATCTTTAAGATACCGGGTTTTGTGTATATTGTCACTTTCCAAAACCTTTAATTTATCATCCTAGTGATAGATGAATAATTATACCTCTTGCAAGATGTCAAAATATAACTCATCCTCCTAGTATGATATTATCTAATCCAAAAGTATCAACTATGCAAGAGTACGATGTCGTAATTATTGGCGCAGGACATAACGGGTTGGTATGTGCTGCTTATTTGCTAAAAGCTGGTTATAGCGTACTGCTGCTAGAAAAACGTTCGGTTCCCGGTGGTGCGGCAACGACAGAAGAATGTTTACCCCAAGAAGCACCTGGATTTAAGTTTAATTTATGTGCAATTGACCACGAATTTATCCATTTGGGACCCGTTGTTGAGGAATTAGAACTTACTAAATACGGGTTAGAATATCTCGAATGCGACCCTGTTGTATTTTGCCCGCATCCCGATGGCAAATATTTCTTAGGGCATAAATCACTCGAAAAAACCTGTGCAGAAATTGCTCGTTATAACGAACGCGATGCCAAGAAATATGCTGAGTTTACCGATTATTGGCAGCGTGCATTGGGTGCAATGATTCCGATGTTTAATGCCCCACCAAAATCAATTATAGATATTGCTGGTAATTACGATATTACAAAGATAAAAGATTTATTTTCGGTGATTGGTTCTCCAAATAAAACGTTTGATTTTATTCGGAATATGTTAACCAGTGCCGAAGATTTGCTGAATGAATGGTTTGACGAAGAGTTTTTAAAAGCACCTTTAGCCCGACTCTCTGCGGAACTAGGTGCCCCTCCTTCACAAAAAACAATTGCAATTGGTGCAATTATGATGGCAATGCGTCACGACCCTGGTATGGCTAGACCGCGTGGGGGTACGGGTGCGTTGGTGCAAGCTTTGGTAAATTTGGTAACTAGTAAGGGTGGTAAAATTCTTACCGACCAACATGTTGAAAAGATATTAATTGATAATGGCAAAGCTGTTGGTGTTAGGGTGAATGGGGGTACTGAATATCGTGCTAAGAATGGGGTTATTTCTAATATTGACGCGCAACGTTTGTTTATGCAAATGATAGATAAAAGCGATGTTGATGCTGTTGATTCAGAATTATGGGAACGGTTGGAACGACGAATTGTAAATAATAATGAAACTATCTTAAAGATAGATTTAGCATTGAATGAACCCTTACGGTTCCCATTTCATGCCCATAAAGACGAATATTTAGTTGGTTCGATTTTAATTGCTGACTCAGTAAGGCATGTCGAACAAGCACATAGTTTGTGTACGTTAGGGCTAATTCCCGATAGCGACCCATCAATGTATGTGGTAATGCCTAGTTTCCGCGACCCATCATTAGCACCTCCTGGAAAGCACACATTATGGATTGAATTTTTCGCACCCTATCAAATCGCAGGTGCTGAAGGTACTGGTTTGAAAGGTACGGGTTGGACGGATGAATTGAAAAACAAAGTTGCTGACCGAGTGATTGATAAGTTAGCACAGTATGCGCCAAATGTGAAAAATGCCACGATTGCGCGTCGTGTTGAAAGTCCAGCAGAATTAGGTGAAAGATTAGGTGCGTACAAGGGTAATTACTATCACATTGATATGACTTTAGACCAAATGATATTTTTCCGTCCGTTACCGGAAATTGCTAACTATAAAACACCCTTTGAGAATCTCTTTTTAACAGGTGCTGGGACGCATCCGGGTGGTTCGATTTCGGGAATGCCAGGTCGAAATTGTGCGCGAGTTTTCTTACAGACACAGCGTCCAATTTCCCAGACTTTGAAAGATGCTAGGGATGCGATCGCATCTACTGTATCATCAGTATTTAAGGGTAACTAGTAGTCCGTGTCATTAATTTTGATGGATTCAAAAATATTTTGTAGTGCGTACCCCTGCGGGGAAGCAAGCAACGCGCAGCGTGCCCGCAGGGCTTGCATCCTGCTCGCTTCAATATAATACGCGAGCAAGATGCTCGCACTACCCATCAGAATTAATGACATGGAGTACTAGTCTGAAGATTTAATAGTTTAGCAAATTAAATTGTAGGGTGCGTTAGCTGAAAGCGTAACGCACCTTAAACTATTTATAATTAAGAAAATTGAATTGTAGTATTTTAGACTGTCGATGGTGCGTTACGCTGCGCTAACGCACCCTACACCTATACTTTATAAAATAAATTAATAATGAAAGCTTTAGATAATAATAACGAAGCAGCAAGGCTGGAAGCGTTGCGTCAATATCAAATTTTAGACACCGAACCAGAAGAAGCTTACAACAATATTGCCCAATTAGCTGCCTTTATTTGTGATGCTCCCATAGTTTTAGTTAATTTTATTGACGAAAACCGTCAGTGGTTTAAAGCAAAACTCGGTCTTGATTGTCGAGAAATGCCTCGTTGTGTTGGGTTATCTTACCTTTGCCAAGAGCAACGTAAAATTGTAGTAATTCCTGATACTTTGGCTGATGAACAATTTGCCAATAATGCAGTAGTAATAGATTATCCTTTTGTCCGGTTTTATGCAGGTGTTCCCCTGATTACCCCAAAGGGAGATATGGTCGGAACCCTTTGTGTAATTGATAACGAACCACGGGAATTGAGCCAAAAACAAATAGAAGCGCTCTTAGCTTTAAGTCGTCCAGTTATTGACCAATTGGAGTTAAGGCGTAATTTAGCCGAGGTGTCGCTTGTTGCCAAGGAACTAAAGCGTACTCAAGAAAAACTCGCGCAAAGCGAAAATATGCTCCGGACAATTATCGAGTCAGAACCGGAGTGCGTGAAATTGCTTGCCAAAGACGGCACATTGCTGAAGATGAATCCGGCAGGACTAAGGATGATTGAAGCTGATTCCCTCGCTCAAGTACAGGGACAATGCATTTATCCTGTAATCGTTCCCGAACATCGTCAAGCTTTTATCGCGCTGACACAGAGGGTTTTTGAAGGCGAATCGGGAATTTTGGAGTTTGAAATTACTGGACTTAAGGGCAACCGTCGCTGGCTTGAAACCCACACTGTCCCCCTGCGCGATGCGTCGGACGAAATCATTGCCCTGCTGGCAGTAACGCGGGATATCACCTCACGCAAACAAGCACAAGTCAGCTTGCGTGAGAGCGAACAACGGCTGAAGCTAGCATTGCAGGCAGCTAAACTTGGCTCTTGGGAGCTAGATTTGAACACCGAAGAGTTATCTGCATCTAACCAATGTAAGGTTAACTATAGTGTTCCTGCCGAAACTAAACTTAGTTATAGTACTTTACTCGAACGTATCCATCCGGGCGATCGCGTTTACGTCCAGGAACTTATCAAACAATCTCTCGAACAGCGAAAAGATTATGAAGCCGAGTATCGAAATATTTGGCTCGATGGTAGCGTTCAGTGGGTATTATCGCGGGGACGTGCTAGCTACGAGGTTGATGGGAGTCCCACAAAAATGATTGGTGTCACACTTGATATTACCGAACGCAAGCTTGCCGAAGAGGAACTCAAGCGACAAAACGAGCGATCGCAATTGTTTGCCGAAATTACTTTGAAGATTCGTCAATCTTTGCAACTTGAGGAAATTGCCCAAACTACTGTCACCGAAGTCATTAAATTGTTGGATGCCGACCGCGTGATCATTTTCCGTCTCTGGACTGATGGTTCGGGAACCATCGTCCAAGAAGCAGTTAAGCCTGGGTATTCGGCAATTTTGGGACAAAAAATTCTCGACTCCTGCTTTCCACAAGAATATCAAGAAAAATATCGTCAGGGAAGAGTGGGTGCGATCGCTGATATTACCACGGCGAATATTCAAGATTGTCATCACGAATTTCTTTTACAGTTTGGTGTAAAGGCAAACATTACAGTCCCGATTTTACTTAGAGATGACCTTTGGGGCTTGCTAATTGCCCATCAATGCGATCGCCCGCGTCATTGGCACAGCACAGAAGTTGAATTATTGCAACAGCTAGCAAACCAAATTAGTATTGCTTTAGCTCAAGCGCAATTGTTGGAACAAGAAACCCGCCAACGCGAGGAATTGGTTCGTTCCAATGGCGAATTAGAACAGTTTGCTTATGTGGCTTCGCACGATTTACAAGAACCGTTGCGGATGGTGACGAGTTATTTACAGTTGCTGCAGCGACGATATAAAGGCTCGCTCGATGCCAAAGCAGATGAGTTTATCGATTACGCTGTCGATGGGGCAGTACGGATGCAGGCGTTAATCAACGATTTACTAAGTTTTTCGCGTGTCAATACTCGCGGTCAGCCTTTAATGTTAGTTGATTGTAATGCTATTTTCAATGTAGCTCTAGCTAATCTTAAAATTGCAATAGAGGAAAGTGGCGCTATAATAACTCACGATTCTCTACCCGAACTAATGGCTGATGCTAGCCAACTGACGCAAGTATTTCAAAACCTGATCGGTAATGCGATTAAATTCCGCAGCGAACTTCCTTTGCAAATTCATATTGGGGTAGTGAGGACGGAAAATAAATGGCAATTTTCAGTCAGCGATAATGGAATCGGCATCGAACCGCAGTATTGCGATCGCATCTTTATAATATTTCAACGCTTGCACGGTAGAGGTATGTATCCAGGTACAGGTATTGGGCTAGCAGTTTGTAAGAAAATTGTCGAACGTCACGGTGGAAGTATTTGGGTTGAGTCAGAACCGGGAAAAGGCTCGGTTTTCTGCTTTACTATTCTAGATACAGCAAACGCTCGTGATTAAACCAATAATTATGCCAATCGAGGTTTTGCTAGTGGAAGACAATCCTGGCGATGTACTGCTCACCAAGATAGCGCTTGAAGACAGCAAAATCTCTGTGAATTTGAACGTGGTTGAAGATGGTGTTGAGGCAATGGCATTTTTGCGAAAACAAGGAAAATATATTAATGTGCCGCATCCAGATATAATTTTATTGGATTTTAACTTGCCGAAAAAAGATGGGCGTGAGGTACTTGCAGAAGTTAAAGCTGACAAAAATCTCAAGCGCATTCCTATAGTTGTTTTGACTACCTCTCAATCTGAAGAAGATATCCTGAAAGCTTATAACCTCGCCGCCAATTGTTACATTAGTAAACCAGTTGATTTCGATCAATTCGTTAAGATAGTACAATCGATAGAGAACTTTTGGTTTACCGTGGTCAAACTGCCACCGGAGTAAATAAAATGGCAGACCAAGCGCTCAAAGTCCTATTGGTTGAAGACAACCCTGGTGATGTCCTTTTGATACAGGAATTTCTATTAGATGTCCCTGGTACGTCGGTGAACTTGATACCAGTTGAGCAGCTTCTTGATGCAATAAATTGCTTGGGGAAAGAAAGCTTTGATGTGATTTTGCTCGATTTGTCACTGCCAGATAGCCAAGGGCTGGAAACTTTTGACAAAATTCATGCTCGTTTTCCCGCGATTCCGATTATCGTGCTGACAGGTTTAGCCGATGAAACTATTGCAACTAAAGCAGTACAACAAGGAGCGCAAGATTATTTACTCAAGGGACAAGTTAGCGGTAACTTGCTATTGCGTTCGATGCGCTATGCAATTGAGCGTCAACGTTCGGAGGAAGCGCTGCGCCAAAGTGAGGAGAGATTTCGCCAGCTAGCCGAGAATATTCAAGAAGTCTTCTGGATGGCAAATGCCAACGAGCATCAGCTACTTTATGTTAGTCCCGCTTACGAAAAAGTTTGGGGACGCTCATTGGCAAGTTTATACGCGAATCAAAGTTGGATCGAGACAATTCATCCAAGCGATCGCAACCGCGTCCAAACAGCCTATTTAGAGACAGCACTTCAGGGACAGTACGAGCAAAAGTATCGGATTATTCGACCAGACGGGTCAATTCGTTGGATTCGAGACCGTGGTTTTCCCATCATCAACAAGACTGGAGAAATTCACCGCATTGTTGGCATTGCCGAAGATATTAGCGAACGTCAGCTTGCGGAAGAAAAAATCCGCCAACAGGCAGCATTGCTTGATATTACAACAGATGCAATTTTAGTGCGAGATTTAGAGAATCGCATTCTCTTTTGGAACAAAGGTGCTGAAAATATTTATGGATGGCAGATAGAAGAAGCTCTCCTTCATAATGCCAGCAAAATTTTGTACAATCAAAGTCCACACGAAATCGAAGCGGCAACTTTAACGGTTATAGCAAAAGGCAAGTGGCAGGGTGAATTATCGAAAGTTACTAAAACAGGCAAAGAAATTTTAGTCGAAAGTCGCTGGACTTTGGTATGCGATGAAAGCGGCAAGCCGAAATCAATTCTCAGCGTTGACACAGATATTACCGATAAGAAACATCTCGAAGCGCAACTATTTCGTGCCCAACGCTTGGAAAGCATCGGCACATTAGCCAGTGGTATTGCCCACGACCTCAATAATATTTTAACCCCGATTTTGGCGATCGCTCAACTGCTGCCACTTAAATACTCGAATATTTACGCAGAAAACGACCGCTTGCTAGCAATTTTAGAAGATAGTGCCAAACGTGGAGCCAATTTGGTTAAACAAATTTTATCGTTTGCACGGGGTGTTGAAGGCAAGCATATGATTTTGCAACTTAGACATATAATTCTGGAAGTTGCCAAGATTATCCAAGAAACATTTCCCAAATCGGTCGAAGTAAGCATTGATGTACCCCAAAATCTCTGGACGGTTTTTGGAGATAGTACGCAACTCCATCAGGTGTTAATGAATCTTTGCGTTAATGCCCGCGATGCGATGCCCGATGGGGGTACTTTAACTATATCTGGAGAAAATTTATTTATTGATAAGAATTATAGCCGCATGAATCTCGAAGCCGAAGAGGGATTATACACTGTAATTACAGTTGCGGATACTGGAATTGGCATTCCTAAAGAAATTATCGATAGAATTTTCGAGCCTTTTTTTACAACAAAAGAAGTCGGTAAGGGTACGGGATTGGGACTTTCGACTGTAATTGGGATTATTAAAAAACACGGTGGTTTTGTGAGCGTAGATAGCGAAGTCCAAAATGGTACGCGCTTTCGAGTGTATTTAAAAGCAGTACAAGATGTGGAAGCACCTACCCAAGAAGATTTGGCATTGATTGACGGCAACGGAGAATTGATTTTAGTCGTAGATGACGAACAGTTTATTCAAGACACGATTAAAGCCTCGCTAGCACTTCACAACTACAAAACCATGATTGCTAGTGATGGGATTGAAGCGATCGCTTTATATGCCCAACATAAAACAGAAATAAGTGTCGCGTTAATTGATATAATGCTACCTGCTATGGATGGTTTAACTGCAATTCGTACTTTACAAAAAATCAATCCACAGGTAAAAGTGATAGCCACTAGCGGGCTAATGTCTAGCAGTAAGCTTTCGGAATTGACTAACATAGGTGTAAAAACATTTTTGTTGAAGCCTTACACGGTTAGAGAACTATTGCACACCTTACAAAAGGTTCTGAAGTCATAATAGTAGGTTGGGTATAGCGACGAAACCCAACAAGGGCAGTTGGGTTACACTGCGTTCCACCAAACCTACGCTAACTTAAATTTTTAAGCGTTTTAATTTTGGTATTTTAATGCTTTTAAATTTCCTT
>JANNFJ010000298.1:0-36285 GCA_031379725.1 Calothrix sp. OTE_75_metabat_31 | reverse complement strand
CCCATACCCATACCCAGACCCATACCCAGAATCTATTGTTTCCATACACTTACAGAATAAAGGTTTTCTTTAGCTTTTTCAGAAAGAGGCATTGTCTCGATCACGTTCACCACTTCGTTTGAAGGTAACTCAACTGTAAAT
Organism: Calothrix sp. OTE_75_metabat_31; assembly: GCA_031379725.1. Lineage (GTDB taxonomy): Bacteria > Cyanobacteriota > Cyanobacteriia > Cyanobacteriales > Nostocaceae > JANNFJ01. The sequence goes on along the minus strand of JANNFJ010000298.1, from coordinate 36,144 downwards.
TTACAGTCACTTGGTTTTTTAACTCCTTCTAATGCCATTTGAGAAAGTGATGCTGCGCCAGACCAATACCATACACGCCTTGTTTTGATAAGGGTTACGACCTTGCCAGAGGCAGTAAACTCCTCTTTATTAAGATACCCGAAATGAACCCCCGCATCTCTTGAACGGATTAACACACATGGCAATCCGTCACTTACAGCCAATGTCTGCTCATCTTTTGGGACATACGTTTTGCCGTCAATTACAATTTCTTCGATGTTTGGTTTCATAAATTTTTTGGTTTTAATTATGCACAACATTAAAACATTATTTCATTATTGCAAAATTATTTGAAATAATTATTTTACCTTTGTTATTACTATGTCGAAGCACTCAAACCATGTTAGCTGGGACTCACCCGATGGTCTGCCCACAAATCCTTACCCCATGATCCCCGTGAAGGTAGCCTGTAAAAACGAGGACTGCGAGGAGGATATAGACACCGAGATATGCCCGTATTGCGGTACGGAGAACGAGATTGAATTTGAGCCAGATTATGAGGCTGGAGATATGGAACGTGAGGATGATTAAAAAAAGTTGTAGACTTTCTTTTCAAAATCCAAAAATTGTGTAACCTTTGTAGTCAATAAGCGTGTTCAGACGTTTAAGCAAGACATTGGTAAACCCATTAGTCAAGGCGGCTGAACACGCTGAGACTAATGGGTTTTCATTTTTTAGCCCATTTTACGTTTCAATGGGCTATTTAAGCTGTTTTCCTCCCTAACGGAAAAGAAATATTGCACTCCCCTGAACGAAGGGTCAAACCCTGTTAAATGTGATTTCGATTTTCTAAGACTTGTATCGGATCACAGCCAAGCTATACCACCGGATACTTCATCTGACGCAATTAGGTCGGGTAAAAAAGTCACTTCTAATGGGGGTTGGGGGTGACTTGTTTTATCTGACCACTTCCCCCCGTTGCTTATCTTCTGCAATTACGAACCGTAAAAATATTATTTCACTTATTATTACAAATAATTTGCAAGTAATTTAAAATTGATTTACGTTTGAGCCAGATAACAACTATTTATGGCAAAGAAAGAACAACTCAAATTACTACGTTGGGCAGAAGATGGGTTTCCTCCCATTGATTTGAATAAGGATTACAAGGCTGTTATTGATTTGATTCACGCCTACAATAAACTCAAGAACCAAAAGCGCAAATCGAAAGAGCCACATCCGGCTTACACCGAACTTGTTAAGATTTGGTTTGAGGAACTTCACCCCACCCACAGATTTAACTCCGAGGACGGCAGGGCTATCAACGGAATGATTAAGAACATGACTGACTACTGCCAAAAGAAGTGGGGATATGACAAGATCGCTGACGTAGAATACCTGAAAACGTTCTTTAAGCACTTCTGCACTCGCTTACCTCAGTTCTACAAATCAGAAACCTTACCCACATTAAACAGAAAATTTTATGCTATCATCGAACAAATCAAAAATAACGGAGGTGCAACAAAAGTCACCCGACCAAGTTCTGTATCCGAAATCCAACTTTGGGCTTCAAGTCTCGAAACGACAGATTGAGTTTTTTACTTTAATCTCAGAGGTTAATCACCTAGTAGAGTTCAAAATGTCAAAGGAGGAGTTATTAGAGTGGGCGAAGGAGATAAGCAGACTATCACCAAATACAAATGAAGGGCAATTGCGTTTTGTGATTGATTGCTTTAAGACGGGTAAATTACAGTGGACGAAGGGAGATGGTATTCAAAACTTCTTTAAGGCATTTCGGATGGTTCACTTTGATGGCCATGGATGGTACATAATAAGATTTTTCTAAGATGACACAGATAGGCAATAAACTATTTATCCATACCAAGCGTGGTGTGCATATCCTAATCGACTCAGGCACAAAGCAAGCGTGTAGGAGGTACATATCTGACAGTTGGTATGATGATGAACTAATGGCTCAAATCTTAGGAACGGACAAACCTAAAAGAAAACTTAAATCAATTACATGACATTTATGGACGAGTCCACTCAGGTTCTAATTGAAATGAGTAGGGAGTTAGATTTATTAAAGGTAAGATTTGGGGTTACCTCAAAACTGTACCAATCTAAATTAAAGCAATTGGAGGTATTGATGAATATGCAGGATGAGGCAATAAAAGCCATCAACAAATTGAATCATGCTTTAAAACTTGCTGTAATTAATCAACGGGCAATGCAGCTATCCGAGACACTGATGGTAGAATCATTTGCAAATCAAATTCACACAGAGGGACTTGAAAACTATTTACACCTACTCAAACCATGAACCAACCTATACTATCAGCAAAAGACCTCTTGAAACCACAAGAGGATCAATCAGAGCTTGGATTTATAAGGTTGGATTCGGCAGAGATTCTTGCAGAACATGGGGACTACGTTCAGACAGGGGATTCATGTCGCATAAAAGCATTGGAGGATCACTTTGCGTGGATGAGAGGCTTTGTGAACGCTTGGTACGGCTGGAGTAACGATGGGAAAGGTACTTTTACTGACTACCTAATGACTTTGAAATCACTTCGAGATGGCTGGAAGTGGTGTCTTTACAAGCAAGAGGACATGGATACCATTGTTGAGGATGGGAAAGTGAGTATAAAGGCCAATCGCATTTTTAAGAACCTGGCATGGACGCTGACCGGAAAGACTTGGAATAAAAGATTTTCTGAGAAGTACAGGTGTCCCATGATGACGATGACCGAGGAGGCCAATGCACTAGATTTCATCTCTAAACATTTTGTTGTTATCTATCCAAAGGACAGAAAGTACCAATGTTTACTTGACAATTTTCGTCATGCCCAAGAGCATTTTGGTGCTGATGGATTTATGCTCGATCCTTGGAACACCGTAAAACTAGATGACAACAAAAGAGGCGATCACCAATTGGTAGATGCTTTTATTGACATCAAAGAGTTTGCGATGCTTACTAATACGGTTTTTAACATTGTGTCTCACCCCAGATCAATGCACGATCAAAAGGAAAACCCAAAAGAGAAATCATCTCCTTACAAAGTAGTTAATCAGTTTATGCAGTTGGGAGGTAGCGCATGGGATATTAAGATGGACGGGCAGTATTCGATCTACCGACCTGACAGGCACATTGATCCAAGAAATCCGAGCGTGGAGTTTCACAACTTGAAGCAAAGAGCATTTGAGATCGTGGGAGTCAATAAAGGAACGGTATCTGAAATTGAATTTGATTATATCAAAAGACAATACTATTTTAGTGGTGTCAATCCTGTGGATGGCACATTGAAAGGCGAAATTGAAAAACCAGAAACAGAGAAAGTAAGCGATCATAATTTACCTTTTTAGCTATGAAACTAACTGCTGACCAACTTAAAGACTTGCGCTCATTTAAGGCCAAAGAACTAAAACTAGGAGGCTACTTCTACGTTAAGAAATCCGAAAACGATTACCAATTAGCAATGGTGACGGAGTACGACATGAAGCACTTTCCTATGTGGACGAGAACCGCTACTTCAAAACTATCTGCCGAGGGTAGTCTATTTGTAAGAATTAATCAGCCTTGGAAAACTTTTGAGTAATAATTATTATTGCAAATGTCAAAACAAATACCTTATTTTGTACTGCACACCGCAATAAAGGTGATCTATGATAGTGCATACACACATAGAAAGAGGCTGACCCTGCGCTTGTTGGCCTCTTTGATTTAAACCAATTTATGTCCCTAATACTGATTTACAAAGCTGGTGACACCCAGAGCCACAGAGACCTTGGAAAGAAACTACAAAAGTTGAAGCCTGGCGAGTACGTGGTGAAGATCACAAAGAACAGGGCGATCAGGAGTCTAAGTCAAAACAATTTTTTCTGGGCAATTATCCAGATTTATTCAACCTATACAGGGCATACAATCAAAGAAATTGACTATCTTTTCAGAATGGATAGGTGGTTTCAAATTATAGAGTTTAAGTCGGGTAAAACAGAGAAGATACCTAAAGAAACACATAATCTTGATACTTCTGAATTTGCTCAAGTAGTAACTAATTTACTACAATGGGGATTAGAAAACTTTCCAGAAGTTATTGTTCCAAGAAAAGAAGATTTAACATATTTACAGTACATTGAAATACAGAATCAATATGAAAAATCACAATCAGGATGGTGAGATTTGGAAAGACATAAATGGGTACGAAAGTATTTATATGATTTCCAATTATGGAAAGATAAAATCGAATCAAAGAGCTGTCATTGAGTGTAATGGTAAATCTAGAACATTGTATTCTAGAATTTTAAGACAAACATTAAACACTAAAAACGGTTATTTTTATGTGACTCTTTATCGGGATAAGATAGGAACAACATTTTCAATTCATAGACTAGTTGCGCTGCATTTCCATGAGATTAATGCCTTAAAACCTCATGTAAATCATAAAGATGGTAATAAACAAAACAATCACTATTTAAATTTGGAATGGGTAACGAGAAGCGAAAATCAAAAACACGCTGTTAAACTTGGTTTATTAATACCCACAAAGGTTAGAGCTAGGGGTGAAAGAATTTCTAATCTAAAAAATAATGACATAATTGACATAAGGATGTCAAAACTAACACAAAGGGAATTGGGGATAAAATATAATATTGCCCAAACGGCAATCAGTTGTATTAAGTTAAAAAAAACATGGAAGCATATTTAAGATTATGATTTATTGCATCTGTGGTAAGGTAAGCGAAAATAGGGAAACTGGTGAGTGCGCTTCCTGTGCATCATCAAGAAGAAAGGCTTTCCGTATGAATTTAACAGATGAAAAAATAAAAGAGGCTAAAAAGTATCAGTCAATAAGAAAAGTGTCTGTAAAGCAAGGGAAACGATTATCAGACTACTCAAGTATAAAAGCAGAGTGGATCAAAGGAAAGATTTGTGGTGTTTGTAAAAAAGTTATTGCCGACCAGGTTCATCATCAGATGGGCAGGGCTGGCTACGCTGATGAACAGGCTAGGCTCGAAGGTATTCCACTTTTACTTGACACACGATTCTGGCTTCCAATAGATGGGGTATGTCACACTAAGGTCACCATTGATTCCAAATGGGCTATTGATAATGGATTTTCACTTCCAAGAAATAAAGTTTTGAAATAACTTTGATTGTAATTTTGTAATAATAATCGTTGCTCAACGATGGAAGAAAAGCAAGTCATATTTGGGAAAGTTCCAAGCAAATCGAATTGTTATAAGATAATTACACTTAGATCAAGTGAAGGTAAATCACACGGATCGCTGGCTAAGTCGGCAGAACTAAAGCAGTATGAGAAGTCCTTTTATATTCAATGCAACAAATACCGTAATAAAAACATTGACCAATACTTTATCTTTGAGTGTGATGTCTACTATCCCAATCAAAAAAGTGATTTGGATAACAGTTGCAAGGTCATATTGGATAGTTTACAAAGCGTTGGAGCTATCAAGAACGATAATCTATGCGTTCGTTTGGTGATGAATAAATATTTGGACAAATTGAACCCAAGAGCAGAATTTATAATTAGATTAGCACAGAAATGAAAACCAAAAGTCTCCCCAGAGTATGCACAAGCCCCAAAGCAGTATCAAAGCAGATACACGAGAACTTCACAGGTTTTGATATTTTTCGTGGGGAACATCCTGATCTTGATGTAAAGGCTTTTCAGAAAGCAATTAAGGTGAGAATGACTCCAACAAAAAAGAGAAGTATTTTTTACCGATTTGAAAAACTAACTCTTAGTTCAATTACAACATAAAACACGGCTCGATAGGCACTTTTGTTCCACGTGAAACGCAATTAGCGGTAAAATTAGACCGTGAACGCTGGAGTTATGACCTTGGAAGGCAATTAAACGTCTGGAAAGAGTTCGATTTGGTGTTAAATACAGTTTTTAACACAGATACGGGTAGAAGGATGAAAATATTTGTAACAGGCGTGGACACTGGCTTTCATCGTAATTATGCCTATGCTTGGCTAGATCGAACTAATTTTAATGCCTTTGGTTTTGAAAGCCAAGTTTTAAGTCGTAACTTAGGGCATTGAAACGGAGTAAGACACCCACCAACCGAACACTCAAGTGTACAGTGGATCCATCCAGTGAATATTTAGCGGTAATTGGTGAAATTGAGGAGGTAATGAGGTCACAAAAGTTCCAAGGAGCAGCGGCAAATATTTTCAACGCCACTATTATCTCCCGAGACCTCGGATTGGTAGAGAGAACCAATGTGGAAGTTGATGAGCGGAGGAAAGTTGCAGAAGTCTTTCCAAAAAAGTTAAGCAATGATTGAAATAATTATTTTATGGATCGCTGAGTTAGCGCGTAATTACTACGTGATTAATATTATCAGGAGAAGTCCAAACCATGCACGCGGTTGGGCGCTGAGATTATTGGCGGTTCAATTTATCGCGTTCTTCAAATTCGATTTAGCATTTGAGTCGGTAGATATATTGTGTTGGACAATTCCGATTCCGCTCTCCTCTATAAATTATATAGTGGGGTGCGGATTATTTTTTTGGTTTCCATTTGATGTTGCGTTGAACCTCCTCAGGGGAAAGGCTTGGGATCATACGGGGAGAGATTCTCAATTGGATCGCGTGACAAATTGGAGCAGTTGGATTTGGGTACTTAAAATTTTCTGCTTCTTAGCGGGAGCATACATGGTATGGTGAACAGGTGATTGTGTCCGCACGAGACAATGAACGGCAATATGATGAGTGTTATTGGTACTTGTGGGAAGTGTGGTTGGCTACTTCAGGCGAAATTAAGAAATCAAAACTCTAACTGCCCTATTGGGAAATGGTAATGGGAGCACCTGTAAATAACAAATTTTGGAAACTAAGATCGAAGCACGGCAGGGGTAAGCTATTCGCTACTCCTAAGCTTATGTGGGACGCAGCATGCGAATATTTTCAGTGGTGCGAAGATAATCCGTTTTTTGAATCTAAGCCAATGGTGACCTCGAATGGGGGTAATGAAGGTAGGAGTATAGAGATGGTTCAGATTCCGATTAAAAGGCCGTTCACGCTTGAAGGTCTTTGCCTTTACATAAATGCTACGTCGACTTATTTTAGGGCGTTCAAGGGACAAGAGAGGGCGCAGAAGGAAGATTTTATAGCGGTCATAGGGGAAATCGAAGAAACAATTTCAAATCAGCAATTCTCAGGGGCGGCTTCGGGTTTCTTCAATGCTAATATCATAGCTCGGAAATTAGGTCTCAAAGAACAAACGGATGTAACTACCGGGGGGGATAAGATCGGCCCAGTGATTACAGCAATGGTGGATGGTGTAATAATTGACGGAGACATGAAATGATCTGGAGGCCTAACGCGCTATTTTTTAAGATGGCTAAAATGGTGGAGGCCAGACATCCAAGCACGAAGTTAATAATTGGCAATGAGGGGTCGAGTAGATCGAGTAAGACTTGGGACTTCATCCACTTGCTTGTTTGGATATGCGACCACAACCGTGGTAAAAAGTTAGAGATATTTTTATTCCGCGATACGTTGGTAAATTGTAAGGAGTACTTGTTTAAGGACTTCAAGAACTGTTTACAGTCAATTGGGATCTATGAAGAATCCGATTACCACGATAATGCGGGTAAGCCCATATATGTTCTATTCGGCCAGGAGATTAAATTTAGGGGATTGGATGATAATTCAAAAGAACTCAAAGAGGCAACTGACTCGGATATTATTTTTTTCAATGAGGTCCTCTCGGGCTGTGAAAAGGAGAGGGTGATGAATTGGATCATGCGTTGCAGAAAGTTAGTAGTTGCAGACTGGAATCCTAAATACACTGATCACTGGTTCTTTTCATTTGAGAAGCGTAACGATTGCCAGTTCACACATTCGACATATAAGGATAATAGGCATTTGCAGGATTCAGTAAAGAAAGAACTTGAAAGCTATGACCCATCTAACCCAGAGAATGTAAAGAATGGAACGGCGGATCGTTACCGTTGGGATGTATACGGCCGTGGAATTAGGGCCAACAGGGAAGGGTTGGTCTTTCCCCTGGTGAATTATGTTGATGATTTCCCCGCGGACATTGAGAAGTATGGCTATGGTTTAGACTTTGGTACGGCGCACCCTACTGTAATAATGAAGGGAGGAGTTAGAGCTAATCACCCAAAGAATGATTTGTATCTTAAAAAATTATATTACAATCCTTGCCAGACATCCAATGAAGTCATTGATGCAGTTAAGTCTTTAGGTATCACTTCGCATATTTGGTGTGATACGAATATGGATAACACTAACACTGGTACGGGATGGGTGAGTGACATGCGACGAGCGGGCATACGGGCAATGCTTACAAAAAAGTTCCCAGGATCACGGGCCTATTGGATTGGAATGTTGCATAAGTATAACATACACCTAATCCGCGATGTTGATTTCAAGAGAGAACAGGAGAACTTCTCTTACCGTGTTGTTGACGGGGTCCAACTTTCAGAGACGATTGACAAGTATGATGACTGTTGGAGTGCATCCGGCTACCTGGCAGTGGGGGACTTTAGGGTGTAGTCCCAAAAAAATAATCTTCCCAATCTAGTAAAAGTTAAAAAATATTGTTACTTTTAGTAAAAATTTCCCAAATTGGTACTAAAGGACTGGCTTCCGCCTGTAATTTATAACAATCTTTTTCGTATTAAGAAAGACGGGGGAGGTTACTTCTATGCCTTCGGCTCAAACAAAGATCCATTTGGGGATGTAGATGAACTTCAAACGTACCAGGAAGTGCCAGAGGTCAATGCAATCATTAATATGAAAGCCAGGGCCTGGAGCAATATGCGGCTAAAGGAAGTAAACAAGGAGGGCGTTGAAACACCTACGGCACAAGGTCAAGCACTTATTAAACTACTAACCAACCCAAATTGGTTTCAGCAAATAAAAGAATTTCTAATACAGACCAAGACACTGAGGGAGGTGTTTGGCAATGAGTATATTTTTAAAACAGCCCCTATTGGTTTTGATCCCACTATTGATCGCGTTAAGGCCTTGTACTGTTTACCGGCTAATATAGTAGAAACATGTTATGATAATTCAACGCCTTTCTTTTTAAATGCCACACGGCCGAAAGTAACATACGAAATCAAGAAGGAGGATGGTAAGATGTTGTCTTACGATTCCACTTATGTTATTCATTTCAATGACAATCGGATTGAGATCAAGCATGCAACAGATAAGAACTTACTGAAGGGCAAAAGCAAGCTATCTGCTTTGAGGCCAGTAATCAACAACATCAGGCAGGCATACGAAAGCAGGGGGATCATTTTAGCCTTTAGGGGTGCTAATGGTGCATGGGTCAACGATGGAAAGGACGTAGTATCAGGAGCCTTACCATTAGATGCCACTGAAAAGCAAAGGGTCCAAGATACCTTCTCACAATACGGTACAGCAAAAGGCCAGAAGCAAACTATTATAACTGACTTACCAATCAGGTGGGAACAGGCAGGAACGAATAACCCCAAGAATTTAGGATTGTTTGAAGAAATAGAACAGGGCTTCAACAAATGCTTAGACACGTTTGGCGTACCAGCTGAACTGTTCGTAAGGGGTCAAGGCAGTACCTACGAGAATCAACACCAAGCGGAGAAAGGTCTATACATTAGAACGGTAATGCCAGAGGCAAATGAGTGGATCGGCGGCGTGTCTAGTGAATTTATGCCAGACAGTGCAACCTCATTAGTTGCTGAGTACCTCCACCTCCCAATCTTCCAAGAGGATTTAAAAGCAAGAGGGGAAGCGATGACAACGTTAGTGAATGCTTTGTCAAAGGCATTGGCGGATCAAGTGATCACTATCCAAATATATCAAGACGAATTAAAAAAATTAGGGTTTAAATTTTAACACTATGGCACGCAATAAAAAAGTAGAAGAGGTTACTGAAATTGAAATCCCCATAGAGGAGACTCAGGAGACACCGGCGCAGAAGCAACCAGTTACTGAGGAGGAGTTCAAGGAGGAGGAAATCACTGTTGAAAAGAAAGTCAAAGCCGAAAGGAAAGCAAATTCGTTTTCTGAGATGCTAAGAAATAGACGCAAACCTAAAAATTAAAAGTCATGCCAAACATTAGAAAAGGAGAAACAGCAGCTTTGGCTGATACGGTTTTAAGAGAGTTCCCTTTGGTCCAAGCAGACAATGGGACCGCCCAGGTAACGATTAAGACGGCTTCAGGAAATGCCGGTACCATTCAATTCGCAATCGCAATAGCAGGATCAGTGCCGGTGGTCACAGCTGCTTTTGCTTACCCGGCTAGTCAAACCGTGGTGCTATCCGTAGGGCGCAATGAAAGCCTATTTGCAAAGGCCAGTGTTGCTACACAAAACTTCTTGGTCGAGTATTAATGGAAAAGCCAACGCCTGAAGAGATCAAAAAGCTAAAAGCAATTAAGGAAAAGATTGTGAAAGAAAAACAAATTGTAAGGAAATGAAACTCGAACTACCAACCTTCGTGGACAAAGCAGAACTGGTTGACTACCTTGTGGCCAACAAATCTAAGTTGATTTCACAGAAGAAAAGTGTTACCAAAGAAGCTGATGGTATAACTCATTCCGTTGAATTAGTAATCGACAGGGATAAGGTGGAGGTAACTGTTAAGGCGGGGATGCAATCCACCAAGATTCCTGACACCACTACACAGATCAAAGTAAGGTCCATCATTAATACCACCAAACTGTTTGATTCGCATGGTGATGTACACCTTGACCAACTGTGGAACAAATCTCTAAAAGAGAATAAAGGCATTTCATTAGTACAAGAACACCAGTTTAATTTCAAAGGGACTATTTCAGATAGCGTAAAAGCTTTCACAAAGCAAATCGCCTGGCATGACATAGGTATCAATTATGAGGGCAAGACCCAAGCGTTGGTATTTGATTCTCTCATTGATAAGAATGAGAATGAATTTATGTTTGAAAAGTATCGTACAGGTAAGGTGGTGAACCATTCCGTTGGTATGCAATACGTCAAGATGGACCTAGCCGTCAATGACGATCGTTATGAAAAAGAGTATGCTACCTGGGAGAAGTACTTTGGTGAGATAGCAAATAAGGAGGACGTACTTGACGCCGGATATTTCTGGGCCATATCAGAGGCTAAGATCATTGAAGGTAGTGCGGTTAAAAGAGGATCAAATTGGGCAACCCCCACAATATCGATAGAACAAACAAAGGAGAAGCCGGCAGCCGCCACTTCTAAAGAGCCGCTAAAAAAGGCACTCACAGTGGAGCAGTTAAATAAATATTACAAACCTTCTAAACACGTTTAAAATGGACGAAAAAGAATTAGAGAACATTCTCAACAAGGCAGCCGAAAAGAATGGCGATGCTATAAAAGAGAGCGTAAAAAATGCAATGGATTCAGCAGCAAAGGGATTCATAACAGCAGATCAGTTTGCAGCAAAGATGCAAGCATTTGGGATTGCTGAAAAGGCAATCACGGAATTGACAACTGCGATTGAGAAGCAAGGCCTTGAGCTTGCTAAGTTGTTGGCCAACGGTGGTGCTGAAAAAGGTACAAGTGTTGAGGAGATTGTCACAAAAAATGCAGACGCTATTAAATCGCTGGCAAATGGCGACAATGGTGCAAGAGCTTCGTTGAAGATCAATAAAACGATCATCCAACGTTCTTCCCTTGGTAGTAGCACAATGGGCATTCGTATTCCTGGCATTGGTGAATTGGCGACCCGTAAGAGTGTCATTAGAAGCCTATTCACACAATACAATTATTCACCAGCCCAGATGGCTGAATCGAATGGTATTGTTCGTTGGATGGATCAAAATGCAATTACCCGCAATGCGGCTGCTGTTGCTGAAAGTGGCACCAAGCCGGAGTCAGCAATCACATGGATTGAGCGCAACGAGTCGTTTCAAGTATTGGCCGACACGATCCCCGTTTCAAAACAGGCTTACCGCCACCTTGGTTTTGTGTCACAACAAATCAATGAATTGCTTACTAAGAACCTGGAATTAGTTGTTGACGGTCAAATCTACGATGGTTCTGGTGTAAGCCCTAACCTAAACGGGTTGATCACTGTTGCACCTTTACAGGCCATCGATGTAACATTGCCAGGATTTGGAACTGTTGTTGATTCAAATCTTTACGATCTTATTGCCTCTTTGCGTGTATCTATCATGAATGGTGGAGCAGCTGGAACAGGAAAGCAAAGCAAGTACATGCCTAACATCGTGTTGATGAACCCTGTAGACATTTTGAAATACAAACTTTCAAAAGCGGTTGACGGTCATTACTTGTTACCTCCTTTCATTTCTGCGGATGGTACGCGTATTGATAGCGTTCTTGTTGTTGAATCTTCGAGAGTGGTTGCGGGCACATTAGTAATTGGTGACTTCTCTTATGGAAGTGTACACCAGGGTGAAGACGTAACCATTGAAATGGGATTGGTCAATGATCAATTCTTGAAAAATCAATGGACAATCAGAGCGGAACAAGAAGTCTTCTTATTAATCCGTAACGTTGATCGTGAGGCGTTCTTAAGAGTCGCAAGCATTGACGCTGCAATCGCTGGTTTAGGTATCGCTTAATTTTTTAAAGTAATATGAAAATGAAAATGAAAAATTTATTTATCGTTGGACTGGTAGCCTTTCTTTCGATCTCATTTGCAAGCGCCCAGACAGCTCCATTCTTTAATGCGTTATCTACTGGCGGCGTTTTTCCACAATCCGACACGGTAGTCAATACTGCGGTTGGGACGGTTCAATGCCGCTTACTCCGTGATGTGGCTGTGACGAACAGCACCATCCAGGTAAACGTTGTTAAGATTTCTGGAACTGTTGGTGGTACTATCTCATTGCAGGGTAGCCTAGACGGTACTAACTGGAAGGCCCTTAATACGGTTGATACACAGACGGCGTTAGCCACAGTGACGGCCACGGATGCAACAAGTAGTTATCATTGGCGTCTAGCCGGTTCACCATTCCTCTTCTATAGGGTAAGTTGGACAGGTGCTGCTACCATGTCAGCGAGTTTTAGTGCATTGATCTACAGAAACAAGCAATAAGATGTTTTTAACCTCAACAGATTTTTACATCGTCCCTTACCTGATTGCTACTCAGGCGGAAAATACTAATGGTATCAACGCCTACATTGCAGCAACGGAAGAGGCTATGCTTAAGAAACTGTTGGGGTTTGTTTTCTATGATGCTTTAAAAGCTGGTGTCGAAGCGTTACCGGATGAATGGTCAGCGACGATTGCTTATGCGAGTTTGAGTCAAGTTGTTTACGGGGATCGTATTTACCAAGCCAATGCACTCACAATTGAAGGGGAAACCCCAGGCATTTCTAGCAAGTGGGACTTACTCCCCGTAAATAAATGGCTTACCTTGAAGAAGGGTGGCAAGTATACCAACGAAGGCAAAGAGAACACGTGGGAAGGGTTCGTCATTGGACTCGCTCCTTATGTTCATGCTATGTACTTGAAAGAGTATGATTCAACCGTTGCACCTCTGGGCGTTGTTAAAGCTAAGTCTCAAAATTCCGATATTGTTCCACCTAACCAGAAAGTCGTAAGACACTACAATACGTTTTGCGAAAAGATGGGGACGTATGACGGTATCGGATTATATGACAGGGCCTTTGGCGAATTAGGGTTATATCATGAAGACTCTTTGTATGGCTATTTGTACTACACGCACCAGGATTTTGATGCAGAAGTGCAATCAAAAGGATACAGCGATTTTAGATCGTACCTGGATACTAAGTTTTATTTTCCTGATTATATGAACAACATGGGGTTATGATAATTGAGGAAGCTATGGACCAGGTGGTTGCACTAATGAGGGTCAAGTTGGCAACGACGACACCCGAATACATGTACGGCCATATTCAAGAGGTAAACCAGCGGCTTCAATTGAAAGAGACAGACCCGGTGAACAGGAGTAAGAAGTATCCGCTTATTATTTTGCGGTTAGATACTTCTGGAAATGTAGAAGGAGATGTGACGGCCCACACATTGAACATGGCAATAGTAAACAGGACGGATCAGAAATACAACGCACCACAGAGGTTGGAGAAGGTGTTTAAGCCTATCCTTATCCCTCTATATAAATTGTTCATACAATGCCTGGGAGAAGTTGGATTGTTTACATGGGACGGTGATCAAGAAAGCCCGCCACATACAGAAACAAGGCGATATTTTTGGGGCACTGAATCCGGGTCAATAAAGGTTGCGAATATTTTTTCAGATCCAATTGACGCGATAGAGATAACCAATTTGAAGATCAACAGTAGGAAAAAAGATTGTTAAAAAATTTAAATTAAAAAATTATGGCAGACTGCGTGATAGTTAAAAAGAATCTTGGGATTTCCAAGTGTAACGCACTCCCTGAATTGATTAAGGGAATGATTACAACACCGGCCGGCTTTTTCTTGACACCCGCCAATGCACTACTTCAGGCGCAATGGCAGGCGGCTCTTTTATCTGTTGCCTCGACCAGGATTTATATCTGGCCTAGGTTTAAGATGTTTGAGGATGCAAGCGAAGAAGCTGTTTATGAAGAAAATGAATTGAGTTCTTTAAAGGTACGTGATGGTCGCTACCGTTTCAAGGTGGCCGTTCGTGAAAGCCTTTGTCTGCATAAGGCTATGTTCAGTCATAGTGGGAATGCAAGCCAAAAAGTTTTCTTGATTGATTCTGAAAACCAGATCATCGGTACATTGGAAGGCGGAAATTTTGTAGGCTTCGACATTGAACTTTTGAATGTTGAAAAACTGAAGTTTAATGACGGAAAGGTATCTACCAAGACACCTATCTACATTGTATTAGCTGATAACAAAGAATTGGATATCAATGGTACCATTGTCAATAGCAATGGTTTTGTCAATGCCTTGTTTTCAATCGTAGATGTAGACATTGTGCAGTCGGGGAGTGCAACCACTTCACTTATCAAAGTCACGGTGAAAGCTACGTGTGACGGTACAAGCCTTGACGGGTTGCTAGCCGCTGATTTTTCAGTCACTTCGGTTGCTGGTGTTGTTAGAGTTATATCTACAGTCACACAAGCAGCTGACGGGGTTTATTCAATTAACTCTGCTGCCGCATTTACTGTCGGTGACATTGTGAATATCAGAGCTGCTAGCTTATTAACCTTCCCAGGTTATGAGTCAACAGGCGGAAAGGTTACGGTTTAGGTTTAGTATGGAAGTCGCTCAATAGGCGGCTTCCTTTTTATGGGAAAGATTAAAGACTACCTAGAGAAAATTAGATTAGTGAGTCCTGAAGACATTGAGGATATGCTATTGAAGGTGGTCGATGAATCTAAGAACCAGGCCATAGACTTAAATACGAGCCAACTGTTTTCAGGTAAGAATGCAAATGGTGAAAGTTTGGGAAGTTACCAGAATCCTGAATATGCAGCATTCAAGCGGACGTTGAACCCGGCAGGTGTTGTGGACTTGAAGTTGACTGGTGACTTTTACCTGGGATTCTTTGCAAGGACTGGAAAATTCCCCATCACGTTTTTTAGTAACGATGAAAAGACAAGTGAGTTAATCCAAAATTATGGCACTGAAATATTTGGACTCAATCAAGACAGCCTGGAAGCATACAGGGAAGAAATTAAGCCAGAGGTTCAAAAGGAATACCGCAAAATTTTATTCATACAATGACATAACGCTTAATAACTACTTGACGATCGCATTGACGACGAATTTAAAAAGTTTGTTGATCAGTGGTAAGGCGAATGACAAAGTACTGTTTGAGAAGTGGGAGGAGTTGGTAAGAGAAAATTACAAGTTGAATGGGGGGTTTGATTATCTCAATTATTGTGACGTCATTGAAGGTTATAATCACCTTATCGCGGATTACAATGTAGTGAAGTGTACTCTAATTGAATTGATGTTCTTTGTAGATGACAATTATATTAAGGAGCTAAGAGAAAAAGGTTATAATATAGACACGACGGATTCATTAGCATACGTCAAAAGCATCAACTCGGCAATGCATAGATCCGATAACTTAATTACGCGGATGAAGATGAAGGCCAATGAGATTGAAGGAATGATACCCAAGGAAGGTAAAAAGGCAGCAACCTTTGAGGAAATTATGGCAGGCCTTACAGTTTGTTTAGAGTTTGACTTACCAGAAGATTTGAAGTTGGCAAGGTTTAACGAATACAAAAAGATCATCAACGAAAGAAACCAAAAGCATGTCGGAAATAACTAGGCAAGACCTCATCAGCGATGACGCGCTAGCAGCTCCTGCGATCCTTACAAAAGAATTGGAGAAACTTTTGGTGGTCATCGGACAGGTAAAGAATTCAAGTAAGGAAATAAGTCAAGGCATTGGTGGATCCGGCTTGAAACAATCCAAAGAAGATACCAGCAAGTTGACCGAGGAGATGCGTGTACTTGCAACCGTGAGTAAACAGATCAAAACAGAAACGGCAAAGCAGAGTGACGAGTACCAAAAGCAGGTTACGGTATTAAAGGACTTGAAGGAGCAACAAAAGCAACGCAATGCACTCGGTGATAAAGAAGCGTTGAATGTTAGATCAGCAACCTCCTCAATAAAAGAGTTAGAGGCCGCATTGAAAGCTAATCGGGCGGCCTATGCTGCCTTAAGGACTGAGGAGGAAAGGGCTAGCAAGGCAGGTAAGGATTTGAGCAAAGCAATCAATGAACAGTATGAGGAGGTCGTGAAGTTGAATAAGGGCATGGGTGTACATAAGGACACCGTGGGAAACTATGAGGGTGCTTTGTCTGGATTAAAAGATGAACTAAAGGCCGCTAAGAATGAAATGGTGGGACTTGCTGATACATTGGGACAATCCTCAAAGGAGTATCAAGAGGCCGCAAAAAGAGCTGGTGAGATAGGGGACAAGATTGCGGATGCGAAGGACGAGGCCAAAGCATTTCAGGGTGACACAGCACTTGAAAATCTAAGCACGCGCTTCAGTATGCTTGGTGAAAAGGTAAAGAACTTAGACTTTAAGGGTGCTGCGGTACAGATAAAAGGTATTGCAGAACTGGCGAAGGCAATGACGTTTAAAGAAGCTATTGCAGGACTTGGTGGGTTTGGTTCTGCTATGGCGTCACTTGGTAAGGCATTGCTCACCAATCCAATATTCTTAATAGGTGCAGCTATTGCGGCGGCTGTTATTGCGTTCAGCTACTTCAGCAGCCAGGCGGAGAAATTAACACTTTCAACCCTTGATAGACTTGATAGGGAATCCAAGGCCTTGCAAAATAGGTATCAGCTTGAAATAGACTTGTTGAAGATAGCACATAAGCAAACCTCTGAATTAGAGATTAAGGCCCAAGAGGACTTCATAAAAAATCAGCAAGAAAAGTTTGCCGCTATAAACAACCTCACAGCATTTGAATACGCAATGAAGACAAAGTTAGGTCTCACAGAGAAGTCCTTTAATGAGGAAAGGAGAAAACAGAATGACGAGATTAAAGATAATATAATAGCCGCTGAATCTGAAATTACAAGGATAAAAGCTGAGGCAAAGCAAAAAGAGATAGATGACGCTAAAAAGGTTACCGATAAAATAATCGAAGACGCTAAACAAAGACTTTTAAAGTTCAAGGCTCTACTTAAAGAAATGCTATCATCTGAGGAGGGTGATGTTAGTCCATTCAATGTTGAAATATTTACTGATGGGTTGGAGCAAAAAACTATAGACCAATTAGAAAAACTATTTGATGAGACAAAAAAGGTAATTAATAAATCATTTGATGACGAATTAACTATTAAGGCAGCTCATGACGCCAAGATGTTAAAAACGGATCAAGACTACGCCGAAAACAGAAGGGCGGTTTTTCAACAGCAAGTTAAAGGAGTAGAGGAGGCACTCAGTAAGGCCTATGGTGTTTATAGTCAATTGTCCTCAGCGTTCAACACTTTACAGGATAATCAGTCGAAGCAAAGGCTGCTAAATATAGATTCAGAAATAATTAAGGAACGTGAAAGGGCTGCTAATGAAATACTTCTAGCCGGTGGTAATTTAGAGGCCAAGGCGAGGATTGAGGCGCAATCAGCAATAAGGATCGAAGCACTTGAAAAGAAGAAAAGAGCAGAACAAAGACAGGCGGCTATAAGGCAAAAGGATGCAGCTTTGATTGATGCGGCTATAAAAACAGCATTGGCAGTCCTTCATCAACTAACTTCAGGCGATCCATTCACAGCATTTGTCCGGGCCGCAGCCGCAGGGCTTATTGGGGGAGTCCAGATAGCAGCTATCCAGGCACAACCAATCCCACAGTACTTTAAAGGAACAGACAACCACCCAGGGGGTGTTGCAATGGTAGGTGAAAGGGGTCAGGAGTTGATGATGCTACCATCCGGTGAGATGAAACTATCACCGGCAACAGCAACGGTGTTAGACCTCCCACGTGGCACGGAGGTAATCCCAAACGCTGAGACGATGAAAATGTTAGCGATGGCCGGGATAAGTAGACCCGAAAAACATGAAACTAGACTGGATGACCGCGTATTGAAAGAACTAAAATCACTAAAAGAAGTAACCGCTAAAAATAAGCCTAACAATTCAAGGCTCACCCGTAACATGGCAACAGTATACGAGAGCAGGAAGGTAGGTGAAAACCTCACTAAAAAAGTTAGATCTTTATCTATGGGGGACTGGTTATGATATTTAGATTTACACTGACGCACGCAATTGAGGGCACTAAGGTAATATCTGAACCCGATGGATGGGAATCATCCACCATTGGATTTGAACGCCATTCGGACTTCCATTCTTTGATCGAATATTTCAAATCTTCATTCAATGCGTATGGTTCCAATGGCACTGAGGATGGTGGTCGTGCATGGTTGTTAAATGTTGAGAAGTTACATGGCCAGGATTCAGAGATTGACTTACTTGTTGAAGTTGATGAGTTAGAGCACGGTGACTTTGAGGAACTGTACACGGGGCAAATAGCTATTTCAATGTTCGTTGAGACACTTGACGATCAGCACCTACTCCAAATCGTTTTCACGCAAAAAACATTCTGGACCAAGTTCATAAGTAGGTTCAAGAATAAAGTAAACATAAAGTCAACAGTAAGCGAGAGTGGTGTAACTGTTCCAGCGGCAGCAGAGGTTGATCTGCCACTACCTAGTCAGGTGATAAACAAAAATTATCTAGGCCTATTTAATAAATCTCAAAGCTTAATAGGATTCGGGGATGATCCAACAACGATAAACGGGAAGTATGGTGGGATTGACCAAGACTCTCAACAATTAGACGAAATCGAGAGTAGATTTTCCTTACCCACTGGTGTTAATCCAGACCTTCCAGCATGGCAATTCGCCTTTACAGAGTCTGGGGTTTATGATTTTGATATACGATTTGAGGTAAGTATGATGAAGGATGTGCTTACCGGTTTTATAGGGTATACTAGAACCAGAACTTTTTACTCCGTTGAGCAATCAATCCTGGACGCATCACTTGCGAATGCTTCGTTAGACTATTATTTTCAGCTCAATAATGGAACACCTATACTGTTTTCCGCCAGTGAAAATGTAGCAGCATCGCGGTCCACATCCTTCATATTTCTTAGTTCTTTATTGAATATTAACAAGGGTGACATTATTAGGGTCTACGCAGTATTCACCAATAACCTATACATAATAGATGACTCGGCTTGTATTGGATTACTGGCAAATTTTTCGAGTAGATATACAAAATGGTTAATATATGGCAATGAAGTTACCGCCTGTGAAATACCAATGCCTGTTATAACCAGCACCAATTCGTCTTGTAATCCTCCAGCAATAGATATAGGGTCTATTTTCGACCCCGTCAATCAGGAATTAAATCCTATAAATTTCCCTTCTCCTCCATCCGGTAATACAGTCAACCCTTCTTATTTTAGCATCTTGGCCAGAACAACTGTACCTGATACAACGGCAAAAGCTTTCCTGACTCACGATGTGATGGCCGCGATTGTTGATCGTATAACAGACCAAGAAGATTTGTTTTATTCAGAGTACTTAGGTAATGCTGAAACTTCAATAGTCTATGGGGCTGAGGGGTGCGGTTCGCTGCTCGCTAATGTAAAAGGGCTGCACATTCGTGGTTATACATTGACAGCAAAACCTTTCTTTAATTCAGCAGAAGAATGGTGGCACGGCATTAACCCGATCCACAATTTAGGGCTAGGCTACGAAAAAGTTTCAGGGTTGGATGTTATTAGGGTAGAAAGGAAAGAGCATTTCTATGACGACTCTGCTCCATTGGTTTACCTTTCAAATGTTTACAACATCAAGAGGACTTACGATCTTGAAAACCACTTTAACCAAGTCGAAATAGGTTACGATAAATGGCAGTCACAGGCATCAACGGGGACAGGTACGTCTTCTGGTATTGACGATCCACAGACACGCCACACCTACAATTCAAGATTCAAAAAGATAGGCAAGAAGATAACCCTGTTTTCGAAGTGGGTGGCTGCTTCTTTAACGCTTGAAACAACTAGACGGACCTCGATACTTAAATCCGCTAACTATACCTACGACGATGAAACATTCGTGATAGCGCTGAAGAATAATGGGGATGGTACGTTTAATCCGGAGTTGGATGAAAATTTCAGTACACTCACAAACCTTTTAAACAAGGAGACCCGTTATAACAGCCGACTCACACCAGGTAGGAACTTATTAAGATGGGCAAACTACCTTAGTGGATGCCTTCAATCTTACATTGGTAGTGTTTTTAAATTCGCATCCGGTGAAGGTAACTTTGACATGACCAGCCAAATGTCTACGTCTTGCCTTGGGGATTCTACGTTGTTAGATGAGAAAGGCGACATAACAGTTAACTCTGATTTCTTATTCATCCCTATGCCTTATGAGATTAACCACTATTTAACATGGGCACAATATAAACTGATAAGGGACAATAAGAACTTGGCCATAGGGATAAGCCAGACAGAGGCAGATTACAAAAAGTTCTTTATTAAAACCCTAGAGTACCAAATTGGGACGGGGTTAATTAAGCTAGTAGCATGGCCAAAAGAGCCTTTTGATCTTAGAACTATTGACTTTATAGAAGACAGAAGAAGGAGATACTATGAGGACACTTATGAATCCCAATATGAGTAAAATTCCCAATTTATTATTACTTTTGTACTAATGAATGTATCGGACGCTCTTCCTATTCAGTTCTGGCCTAATTCTAGCCAGACATTCAACGAGCGAATTAATGCGTTCGTAGACCAAATTTGTTTCTTCCAAGAGTACGGTATAACGGACCCAATCAAATTACAGGTCAGCAACGAAGCCGACACAGATGAAAAGTACTGGCTGCAAATTAAGGATTCAGATCTTAACCAGGTAGACTTAAAGCCTTTTATAAAGACACTTCAAACAGGGTATGCTCATTATGACCTTACCTTCGATATGTCTTTGCTGACTAGTGTTGATGCCTATTTTAGTTTCTCAATTTTACGGGGTGACGTGTCAGTGTTTGATGAAAGCTTTGACATTACCTTTACCGATCCTTTTTTGACGACGCTATATAACAGTGATCTTATTAGGTTCAGTACGTTTATAAAAAACAATGCTGGATATGGTACTTTTGTTATTGAATATAAGACATTGGGAGATTCTAATTTTGCGGGAATAAACTACCCTAACGATGGCAACTATTTCGCTTTAAGAATACCATGTAGATTTTTTGAGCAGCGCAATAAGCAATCGCAGGCGGCTATACATTTAAGCAATTCAAAGGTTATAAACACTTCAATCATAATAAACTTGCAGCAAAATCTAGAGACTTCTTTGTTGCCCGATTACATGCATAATAAGATTCAGTTGGCATTGGCTCACTCTGTCAGAGGTTCTTTAGTCATCGATGGTTACGAATGGATACTGGAGGAGAGTTATGATAGGAATAACCCTGACAAAAAGAATCCCTTTAAGTTTGGTAAGATATTTTTGAGTAGAAAGAATAGTGTGATAAGGAATATAATTTAAAATTTTATGGCGGTAAAGACAGATGTACAGCTATTGGCAGACGCCAACGTTATCAAAGCAGAAACAGCCCCTGGCGCAAACTCTGCAACTAGAGTAGGTGATATGTTGATTAACATGATTGACAGCAAGCCCAACGTTGATGAGGTAGTAGATGCAACGGCGTCAGTCAAAGGAATTTCTAAGCTATACGTTAATCTCGCAGCTTCAAACACGGATGGATCAGTACATCAATCAGCGATTGTCGCAGGTTTGGCTTTAAAAGAAAATATAACGAACTACTCCTTCGTCACAACCTCGGGTGGTGGAACTCAACTGGCCGTCACGCTCGCTAGAACAGCAAACAAAACAACCCGTTACGAAGTTAGTATGGTTGCGAGGCGATTGACCGGTCCTGATCCTGCGGGGTCAAGCTGTTCACAATCCATAGTAAGAAAAGTGGTTGACATAGCAGGAGTGGGAACTCTTGGTAGTCTTACTGCGTTAGACACCGATACTGACTCCGCTAACGTACCAACGGTCAGTATGGCTGTCAGTGGTGCAAACACCTTAATCAATGTGACCCCCGGATCAGGACACACCCACGATTGCACGTTTAGAGTTAAAACCTTAGAGGCATGAGAATAATACTTATACTATTAATCCTTTCGTCTTGTTCGTTCATCGACGACACGCACTTTGAGATTGATGAACAGGTAAGGCCTTTTGTCAAAAACATCCGGAATCAAAACCTACAAATCATTTTTTCAAACGTGATTCAGGAAAGAAAAGTTTTGGCCGTTACAGTTTGGGGTGAGATTACACGGATAGAACTAGACTACTCACTTCAAGAAAAAATTAAATCCGATCCGTTATTCTTTGAAACAGTTTTGTACCACGAAATAGGTCACGCTGTTTATGGCAGAGACCACTGCTTTGATTGTTACTCATTAATGAACCCTAACAGGTACGTCAGTGAATACAGAATGGATTCGGTTAAAAGAATGGAACTTAAAAAAGAATTATTCAAATGAAAAAACTTCTTTTCCTTTTACTCCTTCCCCTTTCATTGTTTGCACAGACACCTGATGCTACAATTAAGACGAACACGAACAATCTAATTCGTAATGCCACAACAGTTACAAGGGCTAATCACTCTCTTATCAATGACCAGATAACTGACAGCAAGGAGTCACGAATTAGCGCTTTCGTTGCTACAGGAACAGACACCTATGTGGTTTCTATTCCTTTTGTAACCTCCTACCAATTAGGGCTTACTGTTAGAGTTCAATTTACCAATGCGAATACAACCACGTCTACCATAAACATAAATAGCCTAGGAGCAAAGACGTTAAAGAAAGCTGTTTCAACGGACGTGGTCGCGGGTGATATTATCGCAAACGAATCTAAGGTCTTGTGGTATGATGGAACTAACTTCCAAGTCTTTGGTGCTTCCGGTGGTGGCGGTTCTGGAACAGTGACCAACGTATCCGCTTTGACTTTAGGAACCACAGGAACTGATTTGAGCAGTTCGGTAGCAAACCCAACCACGACTCCCGTAATCACTTTGAATGTTCCTACTGCAAGTGCGGCAAATAGGGGTGCGTTGAGTTCTACTGATTGGACAACTTTTAACAACAAAGCAAAACTATGGGGTTCAATCACAGGAACTCTTTCTTCTCAAACAGATTTACAAACTGCTTTAAATAATAAATGGTCATTAAGTGTAAGTAATGTACTAGAAAATTCTAATGATACTGATGGAAGTTCATTATACTCTTATGGGTTTAATAATGTTACCCAATTTTATGTAACTAGTGATAATACTAGTTTTCAAGTAAATCCAACATCTACATACTTAAATGCCACTAATGCTGGTGGTACTCAAAATGTAAATATAGATTTAGCAACAACGGTAGGAGGACTTAAAATAACTGATGCCAGAACAGTTGCAACAGGTATCCAATATAATACAGATTACTCTGCTAACTATACTTCAAGAAGTTTAATAGATCAAGGTTATGCACTTGCAACTTTTGCACCAATATCAGGAGGAGCTTATTGGCGTTTAGCCTCTGGTGGAACTCTTACAGGGGCTAACGTAATAGCATCAACAGGAACTAACAACATCACAATAAATCAAACCGCTTTAGGTGCAGGTAATGGATTGGTGATTAACAGTTCTTCGACAGATGCAGCTAGTAACACTCAAACAGCTTTTAGAGTAAACCAAACAGGAGCAAACGCAACGGCTTCACAAACTACTTATTCAGGATTTTTTAGTAATACTAAAACAGGAACTACTAACACAAACATAGCAGGGTACTTTGAAGCTAGTGGAGGAACCACAAATATTGCAATTCAAATTGGGGCAGGTAAGTTACTAACATCCTCCTCCTCCACTCTTGCGGCTGTAAATATAGGATCAGTTGCTGGAACACCATCCACACTAACTAACGGAGACCTTTGGCAAAATTCTACTAGTGGAAATTTAATGGTTGTTTCTGGGGGTACAGGATACAATATACCAAGAATATTATCTGGTTCTCAAGCTGTGGGGAGAGTAGTTATACACGGTAGTAATTCATCTAACTCAGAATTTACTGAACTATCAACTTTTACGTATAATACAAATTCTGGACTTGTAGTAGCTGCTACTGCTGCTTCTTCTGGTTCTAATCCATTAACAGTATTTACAGGAGCAGCACATATAAATCAGACAGCCTCAGAGTTAATAGACATCAATTACAACCTCAACAGAACTGTTCAATTCACAGGTTCAACAGGTTTTGCAACTCAACGAGCTTATTTAATTCAAGCTCCTACTTATGCTTTTGTAAGTGCCACAGGTACAATTACCACAGCAGCAACTTTAGCGGTAAGCGGAGCACCAACAGCGGGAACCAACGCTGCCATCACTAATCCTTTAGCTTTCTGGACACAAGCAGGATCAGTGAGATTTGATGCACCAAGTAGTGTATTCATAGCCAACGCAAGTGTAGACACACCTACAGCTAGTACTAGATTAGATTTAAGAGGACTTGGAACTGCTACAAACAAAACCTTTAGAACCGCTACCTCTGCCAATACACAAACTTTTGAGATACTTGATAATGCCAATATAAATGCGCTGCCTATCTCTGGTTCAATTATGACTCTAGGAGGAGGAGCAACAGCGTCAGAGCTTAGATTCTTAGAGCCTAGTGGAAGTGGAACTAACTATGTAGGCTTCAAAGCTCCTGCACTAGCTGGTAATATCATATTCACCTTACCCCCTGCATTTGTAGCTGGTGGAGTTCCTACTGATGTAGCTGGTGATGGAGTGTTAACTATGGTAGTTCCTTCTGTTTACACCGATGAGCAAGCTCAAGATGCAATCGGTGCAATGGTAGACGCTTCGCTTACTTATGTCGATGGAACACCACTACTTCAAAGAGCGGCATTGACTGGTGCTATAACAGCAACGGCAGGAAGCAACGCCACTGTTTTAGGGTCATTCACCATTGCCGCTCTAAGTACAGCTATAAGTGATGCGAATATTTCAGGAACGAATACTGGTGATCAAACAATAACATTAACTGGAGGAGTTACTGGATCAGGCACTGGCTCATTTGCAGCTACGGTTATAACAAATGCGAACCTTACTGGTGGAGTAACTAGTGTTGGAAATGCTGCTACGGTTATAACAAATGCAAACTTAACGGGTATAGTAACTTCAACTGGAAATGCAACAGCTATTGCAGACGGAGCAGTGGCATTAGCAAAACTTGCAAATGGGACAGCAGGGCAAATACCAACATGGAGTGCTGGAGGGGTTATAACAACAGTTGCAACAGGAACTTCTGGCCACGTGCTTACTTCAAATGGGGTAGGCGCAGCCCCTACATTCCAAGCGGTTAGTGGTGGAAGTGGTTTAACATTCGCACAGACGTCTGCATTGTTAGTTATCGGCTATTAATAAATACTAAACTTAAATATATGAAACGATTACTTTATTTACTTCTATTCATCACGAGCTTTGCCAATGGGCAGGGCATTGTGTTAAAAGCAACGACTGAGAAGTTGGAGTTGCTTACTTCGTCAACTGCTGATATTGATTTCTCGGCAATATGGTTTGATGTAACAGCATCGGGCGCAGGACTCGCAAGCTCTACTGAGGGTAAGATAACGACAGCCACCACCACTGATATAGTTGCAGTTCCGGGTGCTACCACATCGAGGCACGTAAAGGAAATTTTTATACGCAATATTCACGCATCGACTGCCAACACTGTCACTATAAAGAAAGATATTTCAGCAACTGAGTATCTACTAAGCGGTGCAGTTACATTACTAGCTGGTGAAATGTTAACTTATCGTGAGGGTGAAGGTTGGATAAAATACACTGCTGGGGGTGTACGTCAAGAAGCCTCTGTATCATTTCAAGTTGACGTACAAACATTTACAGGCTCTGGCACATGGACAAAGCCTACGGCATTTACCGCAAGAGCTGTGCAAGTTAAAGCATGGGCTGCTGGTGGAGGTGGAGGAGGAGGAGCATCGTTAGCGACTGCGGTTGTTGCTAAGGGAGGCGGAGGCGGAGGTGGCGGAGCGTATGCCGTAAGATATTATGCGGCACCTGATCTAAGCGCGACAGAAGGCGTATCGTTAGGAACTGGAGGCACTGGTGGAACGGCTGGAGCAGCAGGAGCAGCAGGGGGTGATGGTGGAGTTGGAGGTAATACTACTTTTGGCACCACAAAACTTGTTGTATATGGTGGGGGTGGTGGAAGAGGTGGTGCAATCTCATCGGTAGTTACTGGTGGAGGTGGCGGTGGTTCGATTGCAGCAGTCGGTGGAGTAGGAACAACATCAGGCGGAGCAGGTGGCATACCCACAGCAGCAACCAATGGAGTAGGTAGTCAAGGTGTGACGGGAGCAGTAGCAACAGGCACAACGGCAAACTCTGAATTTGGTGGCGCAGGTGGCGCAGGTATTCCAGCCCCTCCCGTTCCAGCAACCCCATACGCAGGAGGTTCTTCTATCTTAGGTGGAGGTGGTGGTGGAGCAGGTGGATCGCATGATGCCGTTCCAGTTGTAACCGTAGCAGGTGCAGGTGGGGCAGGGGGTTCTTATGTAGTAGGCGGTGGTGGAACAGCAGGAACTTCTGGTACTTCGCCAACGGCAGGAGGTACAGGATCAGCAGCAAGTACTATTAGAGGCGGATCAGGCGGAGGTGGCGGAGGCTCTACGGTGGCCGCTTCAACAGCCGGAGCAGTCGGTGGCGTAGGAGGTCAAGGCGGTGGCGGTGGTGGCGGAGGTGGTGTTGGAATGAACCCTGGACTAGGCGGAGCAGGTGGAGCAGGTGGAGTAGGATATATGATTGTTATAACTTGGTAAAAGATTTCAACTAACTATGAAAAAAATAGCAACATTTTTATTGTTCATCCTCATTGTGGCCACGGTCATACTTCTATCATCATCCGCTAATGCTCAAACAAAAGTTAAGTCAGACACGATTTCAACACCTATTACTTTTGGAAGTAAGAACCTTGCGAGATTTAAACAACTGGAAGATCAGCAACGCAAAATAGATTCTACTTTCGTGGTTCAAAAAAATGCAATACTCGAAATCATTCTCAACTCGCATGGACTTGAGATAGAGGAAGTAGTCAAGATAGAACCCAAACCCAACGGAGTATTCATCATTAAAACCAAAAAGAAATGAAAAACATCTTAATCGCCTTACTATTATTCTTTTCGCTATCGGCAAGCGCACAATTAACGCTATCTGAAAAGTCAGCATTAGCCCGTGACGAAGTAATGCAAGCAAGGATACTCCAAGCCTTGTTTTCAAAAGCTAATTACTGGCTCGGTCAAACAGCAACGAACCTAAAAACTCAAAAGCAAATCGCCTATGCAAACGTATTTGTTAAAGGAGCAGCAGGAGGCTTGGATAGTAGAGTAATCACTAACTACTGGCTATCGGGCTACAATGGCGTTCCTGTTTTAGATTCAAACAATCAGCCTATCGACTCACAGATTTTAAATTCATCTCAACTCGATACCGTCTTTGATACACTTGCAGGAGTGGTCGCTGGAGATAATCTTTTACCTGTTCAGTAACCTTTAAACTCATAAATATGGAATACCTTTTAATTTTCGTGATCTCTTTTCTTGGAATTGGATTCCATGTTTTCGGCAAGGTCATCATCTTGGATAAACTATATCCAGACGATACGATGTTTGATGTGTTTAAACTGTTCTGGAAAGCGGATCGGTTTACCGTTTTTGTTTCATTGTGGATCGTAATAGCTTATGCGTTGTCATACTATCTAGCAATGGAATATGCACCCGTTGAATCATTCGTTTACACGTCCGAATATTTCGATCTACTCTATTTCTTAGGTGCTTTGGTGTTAGGATATGCAGGTCAGCAAATAGTCTACAAAGCACTAGGAAAGGCGGTCGATATTGCTAATAAGAAAATCGACTCTAACTAAATATGACAGATGTGGAACTAGCCGTATTACTTGAACGGATTGATGGTAGACTAAAAGCCATTGATGAAAAGACCGAAAGGATCGAAACCCAGACTGTTAAGACAAACGGGCGTGTGACCACATTGGAGAAGTGGAGATGGATATTAGTTGGAGGAATCATCCTTTTGTTTTTCATTTTAGAGAATTATAGAAACTTCGTTAAATGAGAGACAAGATAATCTCAATCGCAAAGGCAGAGGTAGGCTACAAGGAAAGTCCTGCTGGCTCGAATAAGACCAAATACGGAGAGTGGTTTGGCAAGAACGGTGTGGCTTGGTGTGGATGCTTTGTGAGTTGGGTTTACTTCATGGCAGGGTACAAATGGCCGAAGCAGATGGACACAGAGAAGGGAATTATTTGGGTTCCTATTGTATTGATTCGGGAGAAGCAATTTCCGCTAATCTATAAGCGCACATTCAGCCCGAAGCCAGGCGATTTAATTATTTTCGATTGGAACGCTGACAAGAAAGAGGATCACATTGCTTTGTTTCTATGTTGGATTGTAGAGGGGAAGACCTTTGAAAGCATCGAGGGCAATACTGCAAAAGGCAATGACAGCAATGGCGGTCAGGTGCAATGGAGAAAGGATAGAAAGATCGAACAGGTAGTTTCATTTGTAAACGTAATAGATTAATGGTACAGGCATTTTTATGGAGACATCGGGAATTAGTCGCAATAGCCATCCTTTTAGCTGCTGCTTGGTTTTTATTTCAATGGGGTAACGCTAACCGCATCAGGGCGAACGAAGCAGAAACAGGCCGTAATGCCGCCATCGTTGACTACCAAAACACGGTTAAGAAGTACGTGAATGCTCAAGGAGATGTGGTAACCATGTCAAGGGCTATTTCTTTGGATCGGACAAACTTCAAAGCGGCTTTAGAATCAAAAGAACTGCAATGGATCAAGAAATTCAAAGACTACAAAAGGGCGCAATCCGCTTCTAGTTTTGACACGTTCTTTGCACCGGAGGATAACGTGGTAGTCAGAACCATCTACGTGCCTTGTAAGGATTCTGTTAAAGCATGGAAGTATAGTTACATAGATTCATACAATCACATCGAGGCTACCGTACTGGACACGCCCAGAGTAGAGATTAGAGATAAGTATTACGTGGCCGTAACTAAGGCAAGACCTAAGCACTGGTTTATTAAACTTCAATGGTCACGGTTTGAATTTAGTGGTCAAGTGACCAATTCCAATAAACTAATTAAAGTAGATTCCATTCAAACAATAGTGGTCAAATAGCCGATTACATTTACCTGAGTTGCGGTTAGCCAATTGTTAGCGGTAATTGCTTTTCCCATCGAGGCTTTTGCTGCCATGAAAAAGGCTCAAACCCCACGCTCACGCAACGCCCAACCGCACTAAAAGCAACTACCGCTAACATTGTGTATATTTCATGCTCTGTTGTGCCTTGTAGATAGTTCATCAAATCAATTTTTTAATACACCCCACCGCACGGCTTCGTGGAAAGAGTAGGAATCGAACCTACATGGTCGGATTTTCAGTCCGATGCCTTGACCAACTTGGCTACCTTTCCTGGTCGGGTCTCTCCCCAATTGTCACCCTCCACTGTTTTGCGCATGAATTTGAGTTAGTAACACGTTACAGTCTCTCTTTCAAATTGGCACCGCGGACAGGTCAACGTGCCTCGTGGAGGAAGGCGGATTCGAACCGCCCGGCTGCCCAACTGCTTCCCCCATATAAAAACCCTACGCTTCGTGTATTAAAAAATTGATGGATAGTTTTGTGCTACAAATATAGCTCATCAAGTCTTATCGCACGAAAATATACACTCATTCGTTAGCAGCAAGCGCACCAAAAGCCATCAGGGTTGCCCCTTCCTGCCGGAGATTCACATGCCACCGCACACCGGGGCAAGCCACCGCGCAAGCAGTCCACACGCTCACAGGCACATTGCCATGCCACACAATCCAACCGCACAAACCAAAGCAAGGCAAAGAGCCTGCCCTTGCAGCCGCGCGTGCCAGAAGTAGATTCCCGACTGAGAAAACAAACGGACGTATATCAAACATATACGCCATTTGTTTAAAATAAAGTAGGTTGTATTTTTTCAAGGTCAGATTTATTGAATCCATACTTCTTCATGTCCTCTTTTCTTTGTTTCACTTCATTAATCCATTTGGTTGCGTCCATGTAGAAGTTCTTTTTAATCTCAAACCCATAAGAGTTTCTATTCATTTCAAGAGCAGCTACCAACGAAGATCCGCTACCAGCCACGGGGTCAATTACTACGTCACCTTCATCGGTAAATATTTCAATAAGTTGCTTTAATAGTGCAACTGGTTTTTGTGTCGGATGCAATTTCTCATGCTCATTTTCACGCGGCCAATCAAAGCAGTTGAATATCATTTTGCCTTTGTTGTTAAACTTTGGCAAGCGGTCCCGATAAAACAAAACAGCGTATTCGCAATTACCCACAACCTTCATATTTGCTTTTAGCACTTGAGCAGAAAAGTTTTTACGAAAGACTAAGTTTATATATCTGTTCAATCCGTACTTTTTACCAAGTTCTATGAGCATGAATTGCTGTTCAAATTCACAAAACACAATCATGCAGGGCACATTACTTTTCAATCTCTTATTCCCGTCTGCTTCTGTTCGCTCTCTTAAATCTTCTTTCTTCAACATGGTAGAGCAGAAGTGCATAAACTCAGCGGGTCTAAAATCTTTGTCTGTATCAAAAAATTCCTTCCCTGCTAATTCGCTCTCACCGTTTTTATTATCTCCATCTTTATACCAGGAAGGATTAGAGGCATAGGCATTGTTTCCCAAGTTGTAAGGAATATCGGCAATGATTAACTGAGCTTTTGGAATTTGGTAAACTTTAAAATTTTGAAAGTGATTGTGGTACAAAGTCGCACCAATAGCAATGCCGCGCTTTTCCGACACACAATCCAAAGCCTTGCTATCCGTGCTTAGTTTCGGGTTGGGTGCGCCAGCTGCTAACACTGTATTTATTTCAGCTTGGGGTTCGGTGTTTATCATAGGTTTGTTTTTCATAAGTTCATTTTCTATCGATGGACAGCGTGAGTTTCAAAAGCCCAAGCCGCAATAAATACT
This sequence comes from Calothrix sp. OTE_75_metabat_31, assembly GCA_031379725.1. Lineage (GTDB taxonomy): Bacteria > Cyanobacteriota > Cyanobacteriia > Cyanobacteriales > Nostocaceae > JANNFJ01. The sequence continues at coordinate 4,610 of JANNFJ010000298.1, read as the reverse complement.
TGATGCGTTATGTGCTATTGGCCGTCTTAGTGTGCATTTCATAGGGTAGTTCATCTGTCTATACCGTATTAATAATTTTTTTTTCCACCCCGCTCAAATACAGAAATACATTTAAATATTTCAAAGGCAACTTGTGGAACTATTGCGTTTCCTCCTGCTTTGATTGATTCTTGTCTCCATTTAGAAAAGGTAATTCCGTCCAGTTGGGAGGAAATCCCATCATCTCCATTACAAACCGGGGATTCATTAGGGAACTCTTTCCATTCTTGTCTAAATAACTTATCGCATCTCGTAAATTGTTTGTCAATGGGTTCCTGTCCTCCCTGGGGTTTATGTCCGTTCTCCCTCCTTTGAAATCGCTGGCTGTTGGTGTCGGTAGCATCCCCAAATGAAACATATGAGTTAAACTCACCGAATGTCTGCCCCCCTCCAATATGTTGCTGTCCCTTCGTATGTTCTTTATTCCTGTCGCATCCATCGCTGCAACGGTTGGCAACAAACCAGACTCTTTCCCTTCTATGCGGTGCGTTTTTACCACAAGCTGGAAGTATAAACGCTTGTACTTCGTACCCCTCAGCTTCCAGGTCAGTTTGCACTTCTTCGAATACCAGTCCCCCGTTCCAACTAATAAGTCCGAGAACATTCTCGCCCACAATGTAGGTCGGCTGAATCTCTCTAATTGCTCTAAGCATTTCAGGCCAGAGATGGCGGTCATCTTCTTTGCCTTTTCTTTTTCCAGCAGTTGAATATGGCTGGCAGGGGAATCCACCTGTAAGAATGTCGATTGTTCCTCTGTGAATAGTGAAGTCTGTTTTTGTAATGTCTGCATAGCTTATGGCATTAGGCCAGTAATAGTTTAAAATCTTTTGTCCAAATTCGTTCCACTCGCAATGAAATATGTTTTCAAATCCTGCCCACTCAGCCGCCAAGTCAAACCCACCTATTCCAGAGAATAAACTTCCGTGTGTGAGTTTCGGCAAAGCCGTTTGGCCATCGCTCAAAAAAAAATTATTAATACTAGTTTCGTTTTTCATAGTTCATTTTGTAATCGGCCATTTCAGCACATACATTTTTTCGTTATCGGTAATGCCGCTGCTTGAAAATGAAGGGGGCCGGAGGCCTAATCCCTTCATTGCCCCACGCTCCCGCGGACACTACCGATAACAAGGGGTTTATTTCAGTTTTTGGCTTCAACGTTCAGTGTTTCAATTTACGTTTAGTGGAAGGTTTTTTGTCTTTAAAGCCCCCGCCCGCATGAGTTACAAGGACAGATTCGATGTAACTTTTGAGATTGGTTCCTGCTTCGATTGCTTTAATGGACAGGGCTTTGAATGTAGCCCCGTCCAAGTCTATTAGTTTTCTCATATTATTTAGCCCAATTTTCTAATTCTTTTTCGTCAATCAATTCCATATTAAAAAACATCATATCACCGCTACCATCACCCCACCAATCTGAACACATTGAAATTAAATTAGTGCCTGATGATTTTATTGTTTTTGAAACACCCGACATCAATCCTGAAAATTCTTTCCCCTTGCTCATATTTGTAGAATAACCGTGTGCATAATAAGTTTTTTTATCTTCAAAATCTTGGTCGCAATCGCCCCAAAACCCTTTTCTAACTATTAACTTAATTGCTTCAATTTGTCTTTCGTTAAACATAGAGAAAACTTCTTCTATTTTAACTGTTTGTGTTGTTGTATTTGTCATTTTGTTTGGCGTTTAATTATGATGTAAATATATACCGTGTATACGATATATACAAGCGAAAGTTTAAAATATTTTTCCATCCCGCGCTTTAAAGACAAAAAACCCGTGTTTCATAGCAAATTGAGGGTTAGCCAAAAACCGCAAATAAACCCCACCTACGTTATAAGCAATGCCTTGCCCCCCGAACACACAAGGAGGCGCGGAGGCCAAATACATCCTTGTGTGCCCGCCCTTCTGCAAGGCACAGCTTATAGCAACGTGTATGAGTAATAAATGTGGCTGGAAAGATTGCATTTCATAGTGTAGTTCAGTGAGGTAATTTTTAAAAAACAAAACCCCACCGCACGGTTTAGTGCAAAAAAGACAGTTGAGAAACATTAGTTTTCTTAATTATATTTTGAGCGCAATTGAAAATATAAAGACCAAGTTCAGGTTCAACACAATTTTTGAACAGTACTCGTTTATCACCATTGTACCCGTGCCAATCGGTGATATTATAGTTTTGTCTTTTCATCCGTTCATCAGCAGTTAGGCCGGCTTTTCCCTTTACAGGAGTTCCTTCTATTTCAATTTTGCCTAACTTAAAATTAGTCCAGAAGTAATGTCGACCGTTCTCTTGTGGAACAATCAAGGGTTCATAATAGCTCTTTACGTTTTCAATTACCCATTTAGCATTACAGAAGTTTTGAAGAATTATAATTTCCTGATAAAGTTTCATGTCAGGGTATTTTAATTCATGCCCCAGGTTGTAGTTTAATATTCCAAGTTTGCTATGGGTTGGGCAGGGTGGTGAAGCCCAAATGAAATCAAACTCTGAGAAGTGTTTTAATAGGTATTCATGAGCATCCCCAACAATTACCGTATCATTTGGATAGAGGTCTTGGTATATTTTTGAAATGCTTTCATTTAACTCAACGGCAGTTACTTCAACATCTTCCCAAAGCCTACGATTACCACCAATTCCAGAATAAAGATTAAGTACTTTTAAAGCCATCGCTCTTTTTGTTTTTTAAAAATTACTGTTTTTCATAGTTACGTTTGGAGTAGCCACATTTACTACTCATACACCAGATACGTTAGCGGCAAGTTTTTTGCCTAAACACGGCAAGCGCACGGAGGCTTTTTCTTGCCGTGACCCACCCGCTAAAAAACCAGCCGCTAACATTGTGTTTGTGCTATTGAAAAAGCGTTGAAGCTCAGTGCTACTAATTTAGTTCAGTGAGCAAAAGCCCCAACGCTCTTGGGACAGATTAGGCGTTTGCCACAGGTTCCAAAAGTGAGATTCGTTCAAACAAAATCTGACTGTATGTAAGCATGGCGTGAGCCTGTACTTGTAACAGTGATTTTTGAACAGTGTCAATCTTGTTGAAGTTATCACTCTCCATGAATGATTTCAGCTTTCCGATTTTTTCATCAAGCTCACTTTTTTCAACATTCAGTCTATCAATAAATGTACTCATAACTATTTTTGTTTGGTGTAACGCCATCCCGCGCTTTTGTTTAGTATTTCAAATTAAGAGTGAGTTCGCTTTTTCAACATCACAAACACCGTTTCGTTGGCAGCAATAAACCAACGCACCAATGCCAACAGCCACCCCGCCCACATGCTGACGCTTCGTTCTGCCAACAACAGCTATAACCAATGGCCTTAGTTTTGTTCTTCGTGGGATAGTTCATTCTGTTAAATCGGTTTTAAAATTTAAAAACAAAACCAGCCGCACAGGTTAGACTACCTTATTATTTTGAATGTAATAGTGCGCTCTACATCCTCCTTTGATTTCAATTGATGGAGTGATCGTTAGCACCTTATCTTTTTCAATCCAGTGTAATTCTCTTGGTGAAGAAGAACCACCTTCGTTATTATCATCACCCAAAGGAATGTATATCTTACAACACCCGTTATGGCACATAAATCGGAGTGACCTATCAGTTCCGTTACTGTCTCTCATTACCTCAATTATTCCATCTTCGTAACCTTCTACATCTGAAGGGAAGTTGATAACTTTTACTTTGTATTCAAATCTTTCCATCGCTTTTTGTTTTTAAATTTTAAAACCTTATTTCATCATTCTAATTTCGTTCGTGCTACTTCCGGCCACTGTTCATAGCAGCGTCCGTTAGCAAACATTAAAAAGATTTGCTAACACATTGTTTTTGTGTTTACACATTAACTACTTCTACCTTTGGAAAAATCTCTCTATCAGCACACTTATCAAAAAGTGGGCATTTGCTACACTTGCTCAGTGATCCGTTTGGTCTAAACCCTAAATCAACATCCACTAAAAAATGTTCCCAAAGTGTATTGGATTCGATTAGGTGTTCTTCAATAGACTCCTCCGAAATGTTTACCTGAAAGAATTTCACATCTGGCTTAACAAAAAGGTTCTTGCTTTTATCCAACTCTTTGTTATTTGATTGACAAACTAAAAAGTAAAAGTCAAGTCCTGTAATGAAGTGATACTTTATAGCCTGTACCTTATGATGGGTTTTCTGATCGGGTGTGAACATCCAACCAAACTTGCTCCACTTGTCATCAACAAGACCTGAATATTTTAAGTCAGTTACAAACTTATATTTAGCACCATGACCGTTAAAAGTAAAACCTTTCTTAACCCTGAGAATCAAATCAATAGTTCCTTGGTGTCTCCCCTTGGTCAATTTCTCTCCAAAGCCAATAATTTCTAATCCCATTTGATCTAAAAGACCTTTGATGTAGTCCGAGTTGAAATGCGCCCTGCGGTAGCCCTGCTCCATTTCCTTTACATCCTTTGTTTTGGCAGAGGACATATAAATTGGTTCAGGCACTTTTTTGTTTTTTGGAAGTGCCGTGGAGACTAGGTATTCAAAGTAACAACCCTCTAGCATAGCATCGCTAGAGGATAGTTCACCTTCGTCAACG
>JANNFJ010001012.1:0-2447 GCA_031379725.1 Calothrix sp. OTE_75_metabat_31 | reverse complement strand
AGTTTCATTTCGGGTTTCAAACTGGGGATATTGTTAGAGCAGTGGTAAAAACTGGTAAGAAAATTGGTACTTATATAGGTCGGATTGCCACAAGAACTACAGGAAGTTTCAATATCTCTACGACTAACGGCTTAGTCCAAGGTATCTCGCATAAATATTGCAAAGCTATCCATAAAAAAGATGGTTACGGTTATTAGATTTGATAAATATTCAAAGCGGTTAAAACCGCTTGAGTCGTTTTTCCTCTCAGCAATGAATGTGCTGAGTTTCCAAACATCTCAACGAGGGTTTTATGAATGAAGTCGATTCGCTCCAGTTTTCATTAGTGGTGGTAGTAGTTATAAACTGGAATAATCCAGAAGATACTCTCCTGTGCTTGGAAAGTTTAAAGAAACTTGATTATCCCAATTATCATGTTTTTGTCCTAGATAATGGTTCCGATGATAATTCATTCGCAATATTGAGCGAAGCGGCTAAAGATTTATCTGGTTTTACTGTAATAGAAACAGGAGATAATCTTGGTTTTTCTGGAGGGGTAAATTTTGGAATCGTCGAAGCGCAGAAAATGCAGGCAGCCTATATTTGGCTATTAAATAATGATGCTGAGGTTGCTCCTGATTGTCTGAGTAAACTTATCCAGTCTATGGATGCGAATCCTGATGTTGCTATAGGTGGTTCAAAAATATTTTTAGCAGATCGAAAAGATATAGTTTGGCACGCAGGAGCTACTTTTGCTAAACATACCGGACAGCCTCATCATTTAGGTTTAGGGGTTCATAACGATAACCCCGATTATTCAAATGACAAGTTTGTCGATTATGTAACTGGTTCTAGTCTAATTATTCGCCAAGACGCAATAGAGAAAATTGGCGTAATGGACGATAGATTTTATTTATATTATGAGGAAGCAGATTTATGTTATCGTGCCCGTAAAAATGGTTTCAAAGTTTTATACATAGCAGAGTCAAAACTCTGGCATAAAGTAGCTGGATCGTCAACTGGATATCATATAAGAGTTTATTATGAAGTCCGTAATAGAATGCTATTTACAATTAAAAACAAACCTTATCAATTTATCTCTGTTTTCGGGTATTTATTATTTCAAGAGTTTTTTAAACCTTTAGGCAATCGTAATTATAAAGTTGCCAAATCTGCATTATTAGGTTTTATAGACTTTTTCTTTGCAAGATTTGGCAGACTAAAATATAAACTTTAATTTTACCTAACCAATTTTATATGTCACAAATCGGTATCTACACTTACTTTCCCCCCTATGTTGGTGGTGGTGAACGCTATATCATGACCTTTGCAAATGCGCTGCAAGACGAACATGACGTATCTTTTTTATGCAGCGATATTAAAGGATATCAAAAACTATCGGAAATCCTTAAGATTGATTTATCAAAAGTGAGATTCATCGAATTTCATGGAAATTTAAATTACAAAAAATATTTGTTTAATAATTGGTTTAAAAAACATGCTCTCGACTATGATGTGTTTGTTGCAATGACAAATCATATTTATCCTCCAACCATTGGGCTAGGGAAAAAAAACATCCTGCACATTCAATTTCCTTACCCTTGTCATGCGAGCGAGAGATTTAACCCGAAAAGAATCATACAGAAATTATTTAATCAGTATTCTTATAACTTAACAGTTGTAAATTCCCAATTTACAAAATCTCATGTTGCTAAAAAAGTTCAATATCTAGTTGAAGTAATTCATCCACCAGTTGAGGTTAAAAGTCTAAAGCATATCCCTTATCAACAGAAAAAGAATCAAATTATTAGTGTTGGTAGATTTATTGGTACTAAGGATAGCAAGTGTCAGCTAGAAATGGTTCAGTTTTTCAAAAAGATGCATGATTCTTATCCTGATTTAGGAATACAGTATTTGTGCGTTGGTGGTGAACGTCCAGAGAAAATTCATCAGGACTATCTTAAAGAAGTCACAAGAGAAGCACAAGACTATCCTATCCATATCTTAACTGATATAACTATTCCTGAAATGGTACGTTTGTACTCGGAGAGCAAAATTTTTTGGCATGGTAAAGGTTATCGTACGGAACACAAGCATCCAGAGTACACAGAACACTTTGGAATATCAACTGTTGAAGCAATGGCTTCAGGTTGTATACCAGTTGTTTACAAAGCTGGGGGACAATTAGAAATAGTGAAGCATGGATTTAACGGATACCTTTGGGAATCTGGTGATGAGCTAATCCAAAGAACTGTAGATATATTGACTAATCCGTCCGAATCGTTGTTGATATCTGAAAATGCTCATATTCGTTCTGAGCAATTTTCTTTGGAACGTTTTAGCTTAGAGGTTAAAAGTTTAATTAATAATGCATTATAACAGTAGGTAAAATACTAATGAGTAAGCAAGAAAATTATTTTGTAAATACTAATTCGGAAATTTACTATCAAGAAAATTACTGGAATGAT
>JANNFJ010000239.1:0-6512 GCA_031379725.1 Calothrix sp. OTE_75_metabat_31 | reverse complement strand
TGGGATTCGTTAGTTAACGTAGGATAGGCATCTTGCCTGTCCTTTAATATTGGGAACTTCCAGTTAAATAATTATCCCACGTTCAGGGCGCAATGCCTTGCGCCCCTACAAGTTAATTTTGGATTTAGGATAATTTATATTCTGGTGTGGTCTTAGCGCAAGTTTTGTGCCAACAGTACGTACGTGGCAATGAAATTTTGTTAGAATCAATTAAATAGCCCAATCTCTAATCTCATTTACAATTGTCTGCGGTGACTGCGAAACATCAACAATCAGGGCATCGCATGGCTCTTGAAGACTATCAAACTGACTTTTGAGAAGTTTTGCGCTCATGAAGTGATTTTGACGCTGTTGCAGACGTTTTTGAATCAACTCAAACGAACCTTTGAGATAAACCTGTTTAATGCGAGTATCGAAAACCAACATTTGTCGATAACTAGCTTTGAGTGCCGAACAAGCTAGCACTACATTATCATTATTGTGCAGCCAGAGTGCGATCGCATCGTGCAAAGCTTGTAACCAAGGTTTTCTGTCGTCATCATCCAAAGGGATACCCTGACGCATTTTCTGAATATTTTCCTGGGGATGAAAATCGTCAGCATCTTGAAATTGCCAATGTAAGGAATCTGCCAACATCTGTGCAATGGTCGTTTTACCTGAACCTGATACACCCATAACGAGAATAATCATTGCTTGCTATATAAATAATTGCCTTTGGTATGGGAACCATATTATAGGTAACTGTACTTTGCAGTTACTTATAATATGATTTTTATACGTATATGCAAAATACTCAAGCAGAAAATACATCTATCCCTAACCCATCAGTGACATTAAACGGCTTACTGGCATCGGGGGAAGCATTCCCCAGTTTTTTTGAGTTAACGAGTGACGTGATTCTACTTATTGACCAGCAAATTATCGTTGAGTGCAATGTATCCGCTTTAAAATTTTTTGGTTGTGCTAGTAAAACGCAGTTATGCGGCAAAACACTCTTAGATTTTTCAGCCCAATTTCAACCTGATGGTGAATCATCTGCGATTGTAGCTGAAAAATACCTGCAAATAGCCTTGCAAACAGGTAATTGTCGGTTTGAATGGTTACATCAAAATTTAGATGGGGCAAGAAGATGGGTAGAAATTTTACTAACAGCAGCAGCAATTAACGGGAAACCTATATTTCAAGCTGTGGTACGAATGGCCCAGTTTAATAGTTTTGATGCGATTCAAGAACAAACACAATTTGTAGATAGTATTTGGAATGGTGTCGATTACGGAATTTATGTACTGGATGTGTTAGATAATGGGGATGATTTTCGGTTTGTTGCTTTTAATCCAATAATTGCTAGAGATACGACAATACCAGTCGAGTATATGCTGGGTAAAACAGTCAAAGAAGCATTACCATTAGATATAGCAAAACGTATTTGTCAATATTATCGAGAATGTCTCAAAACAGGTAATTCAGTTACCTTTGAAGAACAAAATCAGATTGATAATCAAGAAACTTGGTTACAATTAACTGCAACTCCATTAAAAAATAATAAATTAAGAGGAGAGCAAATTGTTGTGACTTCAGTTGATATCACAGAACGTAAGGCGACTGAAAAATCATTACAAAGTAGTGAAGAAATATTTAGAAGTTTAGTATCGAGTATTCCCGGAGTATTTTATCGCTGTAAAAACGATGAAAATTGGACAATGCACTTTATTAGTGAGTCAGTTTTTGATTTGACAGGATACCCAGCAAGTAACTTTATTTCTAATCAAGTTCGTTCTTTTGCAAATATTATCTATCCAGAAGACTTAGAAAAAGTTACGACAGATGTCGAAGCAGCAATTGATAAAAAACAAGCGTATATTATTGAATATCGAATTGTCACAGCCGACGGAACTGTAAAATGGTTATATGAGAAAGGACAAGGTGTATTTGATAGTAATGGAAATCTCATGTGGTTGGATGGGGCAATATTAGATATAAGTCAACGTCGAGAAACAGAATCGGCGTTGCTTCAAAAACAAGAACAATATCGCAGTATTTTTGAAACTGTCAGCGATGGAATCGGAATATTTGATATCGATACGGGAAAATTAGTAGAAGTTAATCATGCTTTCTGTCGCATACATGGTTATGAATACCATGAGTTAATTGATTTTCATCCTGCAAAATTAATCCATCCTGACTCCTGTCATCTCTTTACCGAATTTATTGAAAAAATGCAAATTGGTCTAGAATTTTATTGTCAAGCAGTAATTGTCAAAAAAGATGGAACTTTGATTAATGTCGAGGTGAAAGGAAACCCCATTATTTATAATAATCAATTACATGGTTTATCAGTAATTCGAGATATTAGCCAACAGCAAGCTGCACTTGAAGAACGTCAAGAGATTGAAGCACAATTGAGAATTAGCGAACAGCGATTTCGAGATGTATCTGAAGCTGCGGGAGGATATGTTTGGGAAATAGATGCCAATGGAATTTATATTTTTATTACTGATAAAGCTAAGTTAGTTAAAGGTTACGAATCATCGCAATTATTGGGACATTCACCATTTGAATTTATGCCTGAAGAAGATATTGAAGATGTGCAAGCAATTTTAGATTACGCAACTTTAAATGAGAGTAGTTTCAAACTCGAACATCGTAATATTACAGCTTTAGGGGCAATATATTGGGAAGAAGTTAGCGGGATACCAGTTCTAAATTTACAAGGAGAAATTATTGGGTTTCGGGGAACTGGGATTAGCATTACCGAACGCAAATTAGCTCAAGCTGCTTTAGCTGAAAGTGAAGCAAAATTTCGTTTATTAGTCGAAGGAATAAATGATAATATTTTCTCCGCAGCAATGGATGGAACATTTACATATATCTCACCAAATTTTACTGAAATGTTTGGTTATGAGATTTCGGAATTCATGGATAAATCATTTATATCATTAGTTCATCCTGAAGATGTACCTCTTTGTTTTGAAGCATCTCAACAAATGGTTAAAAATGGAGAAAGCAAAAGTATAGTTGAATTTCGCTGTTATACAAAAGATGGCAATATAATCTGGGTGACTACCAATACTTCTCCAATTAAAAATAAAGATGGTACAATAATTGGTTTTCAAGGTGTGACAAGAGACATTACAGAAAAAAAATTAGTTGAAGAAAACTTACGTAAATCGGAAGCGTTATTAAGAAAACAAGCTCAACGTGAAAAAATATTAAATCAACTTGCTGTTTCAATTCGCAGTTCCCTTGATTTTGATACTATTCTTACTGCTGCTGTAAAAGAAATCCAAAAAATCTTGCAAATAGACCGCTGTTACTATGCTGTATATAATAATGAAAATAAAGAACCATATTGGGAAATAGTTAAAGAATCACGTTATCCGGAACTACTAGATTTAATTGGATGTCACCCAACTAATAAAATGGGATTTTTGGTAGAAAAGTTGCAAAAAGGGGAGCATTTATGGATAGATAATAGCGATACAATAAATGACCTAATATTTCAAAAATTCTTAGATTCTATAAATATAAAATCAATTCTAATTATTCCCATGCAAATTAGTGATGGAGTGATTGGGGTAATTGGTTGCAGTCATCGAGATATTCGTCTTTGGAGTCAGGATGAAGTCGATTTATTATATGCAATTGTGCAACAACTAGCTGTAGCTTTAACTCAAGCTGAACTCTACAACCAAAGTCGAACCAAAACACAAGAATTAGAACAAACTTTACAAGAATTACAACGCACCCAGTCGCAACTTGTCCAAAGCGAAAAAATGTCATCTTTAGGTCAACTAGTTGCAGGTGTTGCACATGAAATTAATAACCCCGTTAACTTCATTCATGGCAATCTTACACCTGCTCGTGATTATATTCAAGATTTACTCAATCTCATTGCATTATATCAAAGCTACTATCCCGAACCTGAGAGTGAAATTCAAGCCGAAATCGAAGCAATCGATCTTGATTTTCTCATGGAGGATTTACCCAAATTACTCGAATCGATGAAAGTAGGTACACAACGCATTCGGGAAATAGTATTGAGTCTGCGGAATTTTTCACGGTTGGATGAAGCCGAATTCAAAGATGCAAATATTCATGAAGGAATCGATAGCACATTACTAATATTGCAGCACCGTCTCAAAGCTAAGGAAAATCGACCAGCGATTGAGGTAATTAAAGAATATGGTGATTTAGCCTCGGTTGAGTGCTATGCTGGACAGTTGAATCAAGTATTTATGAATATTTTGGTCAATGCCATAGATGCATTGGATGAAAGGGATGATAAGCGTACATTTATAGAAAATGAAGAAAACCCTAGTGCTATAAATATTCGTACTGAATTAGTCTTAGAAAATCAAGTTAAAATTAGTATCAAAGATAACGCTGAGGGTATACCCGAATCGATATGTCAGAGGCTATTTGACCCGTTTTTCACCACCAAACCTGTAGGTAAAGGTACTGGTATGGGCTTATCGATTAGCTATCAAATTATTACAGAACGGCACGGTGGTAAATTGCAATGTATTTCCGTACCGGGAGAAGGAACCGAGTTTGTAATTCTTTTACCAAGGTATTATGAGATGAGTTAGGAATATTGAAAAATTCGTAGGATAGGCATCTTGCCTGTCAGTATATCTGTATTCCAGACAAGACGCAAGCTCAGTAGATACAAGCAATATTGGGTTATGGATTTGGATTGTAGAAAATCATTTAATGTCATCAGGATTTATTCCTAATTGACGCAATTTTTCTGCGAGTTTTTCCGCTTTTATTTTCGCTACGTTTGCTTCTTGTTTAGCTACATTTGCTTCTAGCTTTGCTACATTTGCTTCTTGTTTTGCCTCAATAACCTCCTCTTCACTTAAGCTAATCAATTCTCCTTCGAGATTAAACCACCGTAACCACAACCTGTCGATACCTCGAAATGTCCCTTCCCACAATCCCAAACTTAAGCCTAATTCTGGCATTAGTAAGCGATTGTTATCAGTAAAATCCATTACTTCATAATGACCACCAACGAGATGATATGCTCTAATTTCGTTAGTGTAGCGACTAAATACTATATAGTAAGGAACTCGCAAAATCTTTTCATATACATCCCACTTGGTAGGTGGTTTATTTTCTTGTTGTTGGGTTTGTCCTAAATCTTCCCCTTCTGTACCTGGAGATAATAACTCAACCACAACAAAAGGATTGACTCGTTCCTGCCAAGTTACATAACTTAACCTTAAATCTCGTCCTTGATATAATTTACCAACACCAATCACACCAAACCAATCTGGACGCTTGTACCACAAGGGATGGTTAATATCGTAATAAAGATTGAGGTCAGGAGCGCTGTAAACTAAGTCAGGATTCCAATTAGTCGGCTCAAAAGTTAAATATAAGAGTAAAGGCTGTAAAAAATGGAATTCGTCTGGCAAACCGGGTTCCTCTGGGTTCTCACTTGGTAAATCATACATTGTTGGGAGGGTTAAGTGAGGAGGAAGCGGTGGGTCGGATTGCGAAATATAGTTAAAAACGGAAGTCATAGTAATAAATTGAAATAAAGTGAAACAAAACTAAATATAAAATGCTGTAGGGTGCGTTAGCTCTTAGCGTAACGCACCGAAAACAATCGCGGTACTGTATTGTGTAATTTACAATCCTCAGTATTGGCAATGCGACCAACATCAACCATTTAAAGTCTATAAGTTAGTAGGTGCAAACTATCAATTGCAAATTGGTGAACCTTATTGGATGCAAGAAGCTATTAACTTGGTATGATGAGCAGTGCGATACCCTTGGCAACCCCTTTGAGGTATTTGGCAGCAGAAGAAATTAAACACAGCGTGCAGACCAGTTAGTTGAGTATTTGCGTTCCCTCGGTATTGACCCTGATAATTTACCAAATAACTCGTGAGGATAAGTCAACTAGGTCTAAGTACTTATAGATTTTTCGACTGCGTTTCTGTCCGCATAGGGTTGCAAACCCTATGCTAATAGCACAATTCCTCTAAAGAGGAATAAAGTAACAAAACATAATTTTTGTTGTATGTTATTAGTTGATTCGGGGTTTATGCGTAAAGTCACAAGATATATTATTTCACTTATGTCTAACTTATGAACTAATGCTTTTAGAGTTGTACATTTATACCATGATTGACATTTATAAAATTAATGTTGTCAGCTTTATCGTCTTTTTATACCCATATATTTCTGGTCTTTTAATAGCATTGGCAATATAATACGAATAATTTGGTAATTTTAAAACGATTACACGCTCTTATCGAATGACAAAAACACGAAGCGCGATCGCACTTCTCTGAATACCCCTCGTTTGCCCGTGAGACCGCCTCCGGGCTGCAAGCAGTAAGTGCTAATCGAAACGTACAGCCTGCGGTAGCGCAGGCTTTGTTCGATTAGCCATACCATTCGATGGTATGGCGGGATTTCGGGTATTCGATAAGGCTATATGCTACCTATGTTGAGGAATAATACCCCTAATTCACTCTTCTGTATCCTAAGTCGGG
>JANNFJ010000120.1:0-4446 GCA_031379725.1 Calothrix sp. OTE_75_metabat_31 | reverse complement strand
GCGAAGCGCAATGAAGCATCTCAAAAACATACGGCAAGTCGAGATTCTTCGCTTCGCTCAGAATGACAGCAGTATTTTTACGCTCATTGGGATGCTCCCTAATATTCTCTTTGCGACTCTGCGACTTTGCGCGAGATTTTTTATAAAATAAACTCAGCATAAGGAACCGTCCAAACAATCGGATGACTCAAACGATGTCCAGTATAACCATCTTCACCATAAGTTGTCCCGTGGTCGGAACAAAGAATGCAAAATGTAGAACCTCTTAGTCGTAAAATATCCCAAAGTTTTCCTAATTGACTATCTATATATTCCAAAGCAGCAGCATGGGATTCAATCGTATCTATTTTATCCTTTGGGTTTAGTAAATAAAAATAATTTGGTTGATGCAATGCAGAAATATTAATAAATAAAAATATCTGTTGATTTTTCGGCGTTTCTTCTAATATCTTTTTTGCAAGATTCACTTGATTCTCTGTTGATTTTTGGTCAGCAACTCCTAACTCTGGACTCCAGTAACTTTCAGCAAACATTGAAGGAATGACATTACCTAAAGGGTTACGTTTATTGAAAAAACCAACTCCCCCAATACAAACAGTATGATAACCTTTTGCCGCAAATCCACTCACAATATTTGCCCCTTCTAATACACAAGTATTTTCTGTGGTAGTGGTGCTACCTTCAAAACCCAAAGCAAAGAGACGAGGGTGTATTCCTGGTGCGATCGCTGTAGGTAAAAAGCCTGCAAAAAAAGCTTGATGTGCAGCATAGGTGAAATTTCCGGGGGAATGTCGTTCTTCCCATCCAGTTTTTGGTAATACTGCGGCTAGGTTTGGGGTGCGTCCTTGGGTGAATAATTCTTGTGCTACGTCATAGCGGAGAGTATCTAGGGTGATAAATAGAATGTCGTGCGTACCGATGATTTTATTAATATCTAACATGTTGGTCAATTTGAATAGATTGTAGAGACGCGATATATCGCGTCTCTACATTTATGTTTCTCTAAAATTATTTTCACTTCACTTGTATAAGTATCCATTTCATTCCATAAAATTCCCGGTAGTAAGTCACCGAAAGCATTAATTTCTAAAATCACATGCTGCTGCCAATCCGGTAAAATTAACAAGTCAACACCGCAATATAAACTATTAGGAAATAACCCTGCTGCACTTTCACAAGTTAGCTTCATTTTTTCCCAATTCTCAACACAAACTTTTGCTAAAAACTCCTCTGTATTTCCTCTTTCATTCCCCAAATGTAAATTCGTCATTGGACTTTTTCCCAACCGGACAACAATATGCTGTGCTTCACCGTTGATAACCACCACCCGCATATCAAACCCGCATCCTTGTAAGTGTGCTTTTGGTAGCCATTCCTCTACTTGTACCCCTTCTGCTGTCAAAATATTAATAATATCGGCGATTTCTTCTTGACGGGTATAGTGTCTAATTTTACGTGAATTATAAAGTAAGGTTTGTCCATCTTCTCGCACTCGTTCAACGGTAGTAACAGCAGATTCAAATCGGGAATTTGCTCTGTAGGCAACAACTCCAGAAGCAGCAGAACCGTGCGAAAGTTTGACAAATACTCGATCGATGTTTTGCGATCGCATTTGTTCCCGTAAATGGTCGTAGTTGTATCTTTTACCGAGAGAACGGGGAACGGGGATATTATTTTGGCTAAATATTTGGTGACATGCAGGTTTATCGAACATTACCGCAATATCTTGAGGATGATTCATCGTCGGACATTGCAATTGCTTCGACCATTTTTGCAGCAAATGTCGCCATCCTAAATACCATTGTCGCGGGTAAAGGATACGTCCTTTATCAAAGTCTAATTGTATCGCTTCCCCAGGACTAATACGTTGATGATTTTGCACCCCCTTGTTTTCCCTGTCTCCCCCCTCTCCCCCATCCCATCCTTCCGCAATGATAGCTTTATCAATCTCAAAATTCTTCTCCGGGGAGTCGAAGCGAATAATCGTGTTAGGTTTATTGAATTGTTCGAGGGTTTGTTTACCTGATATTAAATCTGCGTAATCTACTATTGTTGCAGGTGGTTGGTTGAAATGTATAAGTGCTTCTTGGAAGAAACCAACACGACGATTTTCGGGGTTAGCAATGAGGATAAAATGTAGCATTTGAAATAACTTTGGATGAGATTTTTATTCATATAAAGAACTGTAACGCTCTTTTCTGGGTTCTCTAGATTGATATTCTGCCCAACTGTGTGAATATCGTTTGACTACATCACCATTTTCGCAAGTGTATTCAGAATTATTTACTAATAGACAATAGTATGTACCGTGCAGCTTTAATACTTCAAGATTTTGAAATCTATCTAAAATAGGAATAATCAGACTATTAATATCAGATAAGTAAGCCCGAGGTACATGATATTTTACTGCACACCTATCTTCAATAAACAAAGCTCTTAGATTTGTTAATCTATCACTGGCTTTTTCAATCATATTTATTAAATTGTTACATTCATCATCATAATAATCATATCTCTCCAAGATTGTTGCATCATCTAGTTCACAAAATAAAGCTTCAACTTTGCCAACTTGCGAATCATTAATAAATGTTCCCAGTGCATCTAGATTAAAATCATCTAATACTTGAAATTCACTATAGCGTCCAATTTTCCCTGTATAAAGATAAACTTTATAAGCAATACTAACTAGAGGATTAACACCATGATTGGGATTAAAGTTTTCAAATACATAATCATCTAAAATCGTAAAATACAACTGAGGATTACGTCTTAATAAAATCTGTTTTCCCATCCATTCATATTTATCTATAAGGAGATGAGCAGCAAATAATTGTACCTTGTCATAGGTATCGTCTAACCCTGAAACTACTAGTTTGAAACCTTCTTCTGGATATTCTAAAGCATCAATCAATGCGAATGCTCTTTCTTTAGCATCAGAACTTTTTAATCTATTTTTAACACCTTCAATTCCACCTAAAATAACACCACTTATCGGAGGTGCTGTTTCTCCTCCAAGTACAGCATCAAATTCCTTGGGTTGATTTGTGTTATTGTCCGAGCTTCCAAATCTATTTTTAATACCTTGAATTCCTCCTAATACTGCACTACTAATAGGTGGCGACTCTCCACCTTTTACAGCATCGAATTCTCTCGGTTTATTTTTATTTTCTGCCATGATTTATTCTCAAAATTAAAGATAGATGCACTTATAAATTAATCTGTCACAGTACAATAACGACTGTGAATATAACTGTCGTCATTCTCTTTCTCTTGCCTATCCACTAAAACCTGCACGCCAAATTTAGAAAAGCGATCGCATAATTTTTTTACCATCTTTTCCGAAATAAAATTATCCGAAAGATTGAGGATATCGAGATTACTTATAGCCGAACAATTGAACAATTGTTCTGACCCTACATCACTTAAAGTACCCATTGAAAGGTCAAGCACGCTAAGAGAATCAATAATTAAAGAACCAACAATAGTATTGACTATCTCATCTGCAAATTGACTATTCCGCAACCCCAAATAAGTTAAATTCGGAAATTTTTCTGCAAATAAAATCGGATTTAAATCCTCAACCCAACAGTTTCCACCGTAGTCTTCGCTACCAAACCACAATTCTAAATGCTCTAAAGCTGGTAAATTCATATTAAAAATTTGAGCAACCGTATCCCGACTTAAACCACCTGTTTCAATAATTAATGCCTTTAGATTGTCGTGCCGAATTGGTGGGCTAAATTCTAAACCATCTCCACCGCGAACTTGTAATATTTCTAATTGAGGATAAGCTTGTAAAATAGGACTAATATCACTTTGTTGAATCCAAGAAATTTCACATTCTTCAGATGAAATATCTCCAATAAAAATAGATTTTAGATTAATTAACTTATTTTTGGCAGCTACCAAAGCCTCAATAATACGGCTTGAATTTTCCTCTGACATCTCTGAATACCATTGCCCAAATACCAAAGCTTCTAACTCTCCAACTTTAACATCTTCTAGAAGTCTTCCCAATCGAATTACTGCATCTTCATCATGATAGTTGCATCTGATTGCGTAAGCAGTATCAACCGTATTTGTAATACCTATTTCGAGATTATATTCCACAACTTGACGGTTCGCAAATCTCTCTGCGTGCATCCCTTTATATCCCAAATACTCCTCTAGTCTCTCAACCAAATTCCAAGGTGTATACGTTTGTAATGCTTGCTTAACTTGAGGTTCTACTCGTTTCCGCAATAGTTGATAGGCAAAACGCTGTACCAATCTAGATTCATCTTGTAAAGCTCGAATCAATAAATCTGGTTCTTGCGTACTTAACGTGCTAAATTAATATTATAATGCCAAGAAAGTAAAGCTCTAATTTCAAAATTACGAAAATTTCTGAAGCCAAATCCACTTCGCTTTATTAACTTTAATTTATTATTAATTCCTTCGACAATG